>JAIERT010000144.1 GCA_019746735.1 Burkholderiaceae bacterium
CCATTCGCTGGCTGCGCCTGGCTGGCTTCGACCTCTACACCCGCAAGCAGGATGGCGAGCAATTTGGCTTCTCCGTCACGGGTGGTCGCATCCAGGGGCATGTCGACGGCGTGATCGCCGGCGCCCCTCCCAACCTGGGTTTGTCGTTTCCCATGCTCTGGGAGTGCAAGACCATGAACGACAGGAACTGGCGCGACACCGCCAAAAAGGGCGTGATCGTGACCAAGCCGATCTACGCCGCGCAAATGGCGATCTATCAGGCGTACATGGAGCCGAGCATTCCTGGCATCGCGTCTCAGCCTGCGTTGTTCACCGCCATCAACAAGAACACCCAGGAGCTTTGGTTGGAGCTGGTGCCGTTTGATGCAGCGCTTGCGCAGCGCATGTCTGATCGCGCTGTCAAAGTCATCCAGGCGACCGAGGCTGGTGAATTGCTGCCGCGCGTGGCGTCTGAGCCGAGTTTCTACGAGTGCAAGTACTGCGCTTGGGCGCGTCGGTGTTGGCGCGAGCAGGGTGTGAGCGCATCGGGGGTGCAGTCATGAATGCGCGTCTTCCTCAACCCGTCATCGACGCATTGACGGTGACCGCCCGTCGCCAGAAACCCTTGATCGGTGCATCCCTGCTGGAGCGTCTGCTACTTCGCCATGTCGCTGTCGTGTGTCCGGAGTCGCGACTGGTCGTGGCTGTCATCAAACAGGCGTTCATTGACCTGTGCTCGCCCTCGAAACATCTGCGCTCTGAGGCCAGACGTTTCTTTCGAGACGGGCGCCTGGAGCTGTGGTGCGACCAGGTCGGTCTGTCCCCCAACTTCATGCGAGAGATCGCGACCAAGGCTGGCTACTTGAATCCGGCAGACACCGATGAAGGAGGTGTCCATGCTTGATTTCAACGACCAAGAACCCGCAGCTCCATCACCCAGCGGAAATTCCGAGCGGGATGAACTGCGATCGGCCTTGATGGCACGGCTCGAGGGCGTGCTGTTTGCTTTATTTCCGGCGGGCAAGGTGACACACGGCAAATTCGTCGTTGGCGATGTGCTGGGCAGTCCAGGTCGCAGTCTGGAGATCGAGCTGGATGGTGAACGGGCGGGCCTGTGGATCGACCGCGCCACGGGTAATGGTGGCGATGTCTTTGCGCTCATCGCTGCGCACCGCCATTGGGACACGCATCGTGATTTCGCGGCCGTCCTCAGCTTCGCCCGGGAACTGCTCGGCCGAGCGCCCGCCGTGTCACCCGCCAGACGCAAGGCAAGCGCGCCGGTAGATGAATTGGGTCCAGCCACCGCCAAGTGGGACTACCTGGCCGCTGACGGCAGTCTGATTGCCTGCGTGTATCGCTATGAGCCCAGTCCTGGACGTAAGGAATTCCGCCCTTGGGATGCCAAGCGTCGCAAAATGGCGCCGCCCGATCCGAGGCCGTTGTTCAACCAACCTGACATTGCTCATGCCGACCGGGTGATTCTGGTCGAGGGCGAAAAATGCGCCCAGGCCTTGATCGACGCGGGCCACTGCGCGACCACCGCGATGCATGGTGCCAACGCACCGATCGACAAGACCGACTGGTCACCCCTTCAGGGCAAGCATGTCCTGATTTGGCCCGACCGCGACAAACCCGGCTGGGAGTACGCCATGAATGCCGCCGAGGCGGTCATGGCAGCGGGTGCCCAGCAATGCGCGGTGTTGATGCCGCCGTCCAATCCCACGGCGCAAGACCCCCAAGGGAGTGCGGATGGCTGGGACGCAGCCGACGCCATTGCTGAGGGCTTTGATGTGGAGGCTTTCCTTGCCCACGGTGAGCGCATCCAATTCCAGCCTTCAACGCCAGACATCACGCAGGCAGCAGATCCGACCGAGCAATCGGTGTGGGCCACCGAAGACGCACTGGCGCTGACTTTCTCGGGTCGGTACGCCCAGGACTGGCGCTATGTCGCGTTGTGGGGAAAGTGGGTGTTCTGGACTGGCAAGCGCTGGCAAACCGAGGAGACTCTGGCGGCGCACCACCTGATGCGCCAGATCTGTCGGGAGGCCGCACTCAAGGCTGATTCTCACCGGGTGGCCGCCAAACTCGCCAGCAGTGGCACGGTGGCTGGCTTGGAGCGGCTCGCACGCTCCGATCGGCGTCATGCCGCCACCGCCGACGAGTGGGATGCCGACCCCTGGCTGCTCAACACGCCAGGCGGCGTGGTGAATCTCAAGAATGGCGTGCTGCGCTCCCACGACCGTCTGGACCGACTGACCAAGATCACGACGGCCACCCCCGCGGGTGATTGCCCCACCTGGCGGCAGTTCATCCATGAGGTCACGGGCGGTGATCAGCCTCTGCAGGCCTATCTTGCCCGGATGGCAGGGTATGCCCTGACCGGATCGACACGCGAGCATGCGCTGTTCTTCCTGTACGGCACAGGTGCCAACGGCAAATCGGTGTTCGTGAACACCCTGGCCACCATCCTAGGCGACTACGCCACCAACGCGCCCATGGACACGTTCATGGAAACCCGCACGGACAGGCACCCGACCGATATGGCTAGCCTGCGTGGGGCCCGGTTTGTCGCCGCCATCGAAACCGAGCAAGGGCGACGCTGGGCCGAGTCCAAGGTCAAGAGCTTGACCGGTGGCGACAAGATCTCTGCGCGCTTCATGCGACAGGATTTTTTCGAGTTCATGCCGCAGTTCAAGCTGATCGTGGCCGGCAATCACAAACCGGCTATCCGCAACATCGACGAAGCGATGAAGCGGCGCCTCCACCTGATCCCGTTCACGATCACCGTCCCACCGGAAAGGCGCGACAAGCACCTACAGCAAAAACTGCTGGCCGAACGGGATGGGATCCTGGCTTGGGCGGTTCAAGGCTGTCTGGAGTGGCAGCGTCAGGGCCGGCTCGACCCGCCCCAGCAGGTGCTCGATGCCACCGATGAGTACTTCGAAGAAGAGGACGCAATTGGTGAGTTCCTGGACGAGGACTGCCAGCAATCGCCCGTGGCGCGGGAAGCGATTTCCGCGATCTACCAGCGCTGGCGTGAGCGCGCTGAGCGGCGTGGCGAGTACGTGGGCACCAGCCGCTGGCTCACCCAGCAACTCATCAACCGTGGGTTTGCGCGCACACGCCTGCATGGCGGGGCAAAAGCCTTGTTAGGCCTGTCGCTCAAACCCCGCGAGCCGGGCGGCTACATGCCCTATCGGGACGACTGACCTATTCGACAAACCCCAGTGGGTGACCGAAAGTGACCGGCATATCGTTATCTCTCTACACGTGTACGCGCGCAGGCGCGAGCGGATAACGAGAAACGGGTCACCTTCGGTCACCAGATGCCAAAAACGCATGGAGTGACCAATGAACACAATGACCATCCTCGCCCTTGATCTGGGCACACAAACCGGCTGGGCACTGACCAGCCGTGACGGCAGCATCACCAGTGGCAGCCAATCCTTCAAACCCCAACGCTTCGAAGGCGGCGGCATGCGCTTTCTGAGGTTCAAGCGCTGGCTCACCGACATCAAGCAGTGCAATGACGGCATCGACCAAGTCGTGTTCGAAGAAGTCCGCCGCCACGTTGGTGTCGACGCGGCCCATGCCTATGGCGGATTCATGGGACAGCTCACCGCCTGGTGCGAGCACCACCAGATCCCGTACCAGGGCATTCCGGTCGGCACGATCAAGAAGAACGCCACGGGTAAAGGTAACGCGAGCAAGGATGAGATGGTGGCATCCGTCCGTGCGCGTGGCCACGCCCCAGCCGACGACAACGAGGCTGACGCCATCGCCTTGCTGTACTTGGCCCGTGAAATGGCCACGGAGGGGGTGTGACATGAAAGTGCCGCAATACCGATATCGCTGCCCTCTGGGCAACCTGCAGCCCACCGCGCCCGACCTGGACGCCGTCAAACGCGAAGGCTGGCGCACCGATCACATCTTGGTCGTCTCCGAGCACGATGAACGACTCGACTGGGTGGAGAAGCAGTTCGTGCGCAGGCTGGGCGAACGCCTATATGGGGATGGAGGCAAGCGCCATGGCTGAGACACGAACCGAATGGACTGTTGACGATGTGGCTGCCCGATTTGCTGAAGCTGCCGAAACCGCACACAAGTTGCCCCGAGCCCGCCCGGGCGGCTACTTCAACCCCTGGATGACGCTGGCCATGCAAGTACCGGAACGCTATCCTGATCCCGAGCGGTTGTACCGGCCCTTGCCACCAAGCCCCAAAGCGGTTGAGCGGATGCTCGAGACCATGCGCTGGGTGCAGTGGCTTGAGGTGGAGCAGCGACACCTCGTCTGGATGCGCTCGAACCGGTATCGCTGGGAGCAGATCGGTCGGCGGTTTGCCTGCGCGGCAAGAACTGCGCAGCGGCGGTACGACGCTGCCATCCATCTGGTCGCTCTACACCTGAACAAGGGACACTGACTGAAGTCGAGGCAAATCGATGGCGCGGGCGGGGTGGTGCGGGATGGTGATGACAGATGCCAAAACACCCCCTGTCGCGTTTTGCCCGGTTTGGGCCTACAGTTTCAGCTATGGTCAGGACAGCGGTGTGAGCAGCGGGCGTGATCTTCCGACTGCAACCTTGCACCCCGACAGATGCGAAGTGATGCAAACGCCTGATGGCTGATGCCAACCAGACGATCGCGGAGTCCTGCAGACAATCGATGGGTCCTTCCTGGCCAAAACGGTATGCGGGGGGCAACAGCGCGAGATTTCGATAGCGTCTGCCCTTAAAAACAGGTTACCACCCGGCCAGGTTACCGGCCTGTGGTTACCACCACCCCAGACAGTTACCACCCCCTGAATATTTCCAACCCGCCCGGCGGCAACGCTCGGCGGGTTTTTCAATTCCATGACGCCAAACCTGCAGATCGAATACCGCCCGATCGATGCGCTGCTGCCTTACGCGCGCAATCCGCGCACGCATTCGCCAGTCCAGATCGCCAAGATCGCGGCCAGCATCGTGGAGTTTGGCTGGACGCAACCCATCCTGGTCGATGGCGACAACGGCATCATCGCCGGCCACGGACGCCTCGCGGCCGCGCGCAAGCTGGAGTTGCCCGAGGTCCCGGTCATTGAACTGGGCCACCTCACCCCGGCGCAAAAACGCGCCTACGTGATCGCCGACAACCGCCTGGCGCTGGACGCCGGGTGGGACGACGAGTTGCTGGCGCTTGAACTGGCCGAGTTATCCGAGGCCGGATACGACCTGCTGCTCACCGGATTCGACGATAACGAGCTCGCCAAGATGCTGGCCGACTTGGGTGATGCTGAAGGCAGCGAGTCTGGAGATGAGTCGGATACCGATGAGGAAAACGACGTTCCCGAACCACCCAAGCTGCCGATCTCCCGACCAGGGGATGTCTGGCAACTGGGCCCGCACCGCCTGATCTGCGGTGATGCCAGCGATCCGTTGGTGGTCGCCGCCCTGATGCAGGGCGAGCAGGCCAGTTTGTGTTTCACCTCGCCGCCCTACGGCAACCAGCGCGATTACACCTCTGGCGGTATCGCTGACTGGGATGGCCTGATGCGCGGCGTGTTTGCGCAAGTACCCATGGCCGCCGATGGCCAGGTGCTGGTCAACCTCGGGCTGATCCACCGCGACAACGAGTTCATCACCTACTGGGACCAGTGGCTCGATTGGATGCGGACACAAGGCTGGCGGCGCTTTGCCTGGTACGTCTGGGACCAGGGGCCAGGGATGCCCGGCGATTGGCAGGGGCGTCTGGCGCCGAGCTTTGAATTCATCTTCCACTTCAACCGGCACACGCGCAAACCCAACAAGACCGTGCCCTGCAAGTTTGCCGGCCAGGAGACCCACCTGCGCGCCGACGGATCCTCGACCGCGATGCGCGGCAAGGATGGACAGGTCAACGGCTGGACCGCTGCCGGCCAGCCGACGCAGGACTACCGAATTCCCGACTCGGTCATCCGGGTCATGCGCCACAAGGGAAAGATCGGCAAGGACATCGATCACCCGGCCGTCTTTCCGGTGACGCTGCCGGTGGAGGTCATTGAGGCGTACACCAATGAAGGCGAGATCGTGTTTGAGCCCTCTGGCGGCAGCGGCACCACGCTGATGGCCGCCCAGCGGACAGGGCGTATTGGCCGCGCGGTGGAGATCGCACCCGAGTACGTCGACGTGGCGCTGCTCCGTTTCCAACAGAACTTCCCTGGCGTGCCGGTCACCCTGACCGCCACCGGAGAACCCTTTGAGGTTGTTGCTCAACAACGCAAAGCCGAGCATCGACAAGAGAGCGAACATGCAACTGTCTGAACATTTCGAACTGGCCGAGTTTCTGGTCTCAGAAACGGCGGCTCGCCGTGGCATTGCCAACGAGCCCACACCCGAGGTCATCGAGAACTTGCGTCGGCTGTGTCAGTCGGTGCTGCAGCCGCTGCGCGTGCACCTCAAACGGCCGGTGGTGATCATCTCCGGCTACCGCTCGCCAGCGCTGAACCGCGCGATCGGCGGCAGCCCGACCAGCCACCACATGCAAGGGCGTGCGGCTGACCTCATCGTGCCAGGTATGACGCCGTTGCTCGTGTGCCAAGCCGCCCACCAGTTGAAGCTGCCCTGCGTGCAGATCATTCACGAGTTCGGACGGTGGACCCATCTGGCAGTGGCGATCTCGAATGAGCGCACCCAGTTGCTCACGGCCAAGCTGAACCAGGGCAAGACCGTCTATGAAACGGGGTTGGTCCATGTCTGAACCCTGGCTCTCTACCCATATTGAGCGCTGGCCCACCGAGAAACTCGTGCCCTACGCCCGCAATGCCCGTACCCACTCCGAAGAGCAGGTGGCGCAGATCGCGGCCTCCATCGTCGAGTTCGGGTTCACCAATCCGATCCTGGCGGGGTCTGATGGCGTGATCGTCGCCGGTCATGGACGGCTGGCCGCTGCGCAAAAGCTCGGTCTGGATACCGTGCCGGTGGTCGTCCTCGATCATCTGACACCCACCCAGCGCCGCGCGCTGATCATTGCGGACAACCGCATTGCAGAAAACGCCGGCTGGGACGACGCCATGCTGCGCATCGAGTTGCAGTCGCTGCAGGAAGATGGATTCAATCTCGACATCACCGGCTTCGATGCCGACGCGCTGGCCGAGATCATGGCGGGCGAAGAGACCACGGTCGATGGCAATACAGATGAGGATGCCATTCCAGAACTGAGCGAAACAGCCATCAGCCGACCCGGTGACGTGTGGATTCTTGGCAATCACCGGCTGGTTTGCGGTGATGCTACGCAGCCATTCAGCTACGAGCAGTTGCTCGCCGGGCAACGCGTTCAGATGATCTGGAGCGACTTGCCCTACAACGTCAACTATGCCAATAGCGCGAAAGACAAATTGCGTGGTAAGCACCGACCTATCCTGAATGACAACTTGGGCGAGGGTTTTTATGACTTCGTCTTCGATGCGCTCTCGCTGATGTTGCCCCACTGCGATGGCGCGGTCTACATTGCGATGTCCTCCAGCGAACTTGACACGCTACAAGCCGCGTTTCGCGCGGCCGGTGGAAAGTGGTCTACGTTCATCATTTGGGCCAAGCACACCTTCACCCTGGGCAGAGCGGATTACCAGCGTCAATACGAACCGATCCTGTATGGCTGGCCGGAAGGCAGCAGTCGGCATTGGTGTGGCGATCGCGATCAAGGTGACGTCTGGAATATCAAGAAACCTGCCCGCAACGATCTTCATCCCACGATGAAACCTGTCGAGTTGATGGAACGTTCAATCCGCAATTCGAGCCGACCAGGCGATGTGGTCCTCGATTGCTTTGGCGGATCCGGCAGCACGCTGATCGCCGCTGAGAAATCGGGGCGCCGCTGCTTCATGATGGAGTTGGAGCCGAAGTACTGCGATGTCATTGTTCGCCGTTGGCAGGAATTCAGTGGTGGCAAGGCTATCTCTGAATACAGCCAACGCGTCTTCGACGAGGTCACAATCCAGGAGGCTCCGGCGTGATCAGGCAGCTCAGCTTCTTGGATGTGGCTGAGCCCAAGGACCACGGCTTGATCGACGAAAGTTCTGTTGTTCGGCACCACAACCTGCGGGTCAGCGCCGAAATGGAGATTGGCCGAGCGGGTGAGTATTTGGTGATGGCAGATTTGCTGCTCAATGGTTGGGTAGCGTACCCGACATCACAAGGCGTGCCGTATGACATTGCTGTTGACATCGGCCAGCGGGTGATCCGGGTTCAGGTGAAGTCCACCAAAATGCCCAAGACACCGGCTTCGCTTAATCGCGGCACACCTCTGTATGTGTTTCATACTCGCCGTGCCGGCAAGGGCGGGCGGCGACGGTACAGCGCAAAAGACTTCGATGTTCTAGCCCTGGTCGCGCTCGATCGCCGGTTGATAGCGTATTACGCATTGGCTGATTGCCGCAACGACTGCATAGCGATCCGCGTGCCCGGTCTGCTGTATGGAGAAGGTGGCGTCAAGTGCCGCTACTTTGAGGATGCGAAATTCGAATTCGCACTGGATAGCGTTTTGATGAGACAACGACAGGAGGCATTGTTCGCCTCCTGAGTCCATGTCAATGCTCGGTGCGTTTGAGATCGCGGTAGAAATTCTCGTGCGGCCCAACCATCAGCAACTTGAGGGTGTTCTCATCCAGAACGCGGTAGGCAAGCAGGCACAGCAGGTTGCCCATGCGGAACTTGTAAACCTGCACGCCAGCCAGATCGCCGACTTTGGTTTCACCGGCTTCCGGCTGGCCGACAATGGTTCGAACTGCCTCGTCAAGCGCGGCTTTTTGCTGCTTGTGCAGCTTTTTAACGGCGCGCTCGAAGGTCGGTGTGACAAGGACGCGCATCAGCCGAACTGGTACTCACCCACGGGTTCTTCCTGGTCAGCGATCAGGATGTCGCGGATGACGCTGAACGGAAGATCGGGGTTTTCTGCGGCGATCTTGCCGATCTGAGACCAGTATTCGATTTGCTTGGGCACCGAGCGGTGCTCGATGGTGCCATAGCGCTTGGCGGTCTCAACCAAGGCTTCGGGCAGTTTGACATTGATGGCCATACGAACCTCCTTTGAATGGGTCTATGATAGCCCATAAGGGACCAAAATGGAACCTGTGATGTCGGTCTGCCAGGGCCTCTTCGACGATCTCGCAGTGAATCACAAAGCCCGTCAGGTAGGGCAGCCCCTTCGGAATCCCGTGCTGCTTGCTGGTCAGGCGGCCGATGGTCCAGCCCATCCAGCGTTGGGTGGCGGCGTGGATCGCATCCTGCAGGTTCAATCCGGCGTGCAGGCCGTTGAGTACATCGTCGGCAAAGTGACGGCCATGGCGGCTGTCCAGGAAGGCGCGCACCGAGTCGAGGGGCTGGCAGGTGGCATCCGAAATCGTGGTCATCGCGATGGGCCAGGCGGCTTGGGCGTCGTTGTTCATCGTGCCCCAAAAGCCCCAGGCTTCGTTCTGGGTGGTTGGGATTTGCTTGGTGGTGGTCATCGTTTTCTCCTTCGGGTTGATCGTTGCGACACCCGTATGAACGCGCTGTTCGATTGAGAAGCCAAGCGCTTTCTGAATCTTTTTCAGGCTTCTACCGCAATTCCGACGTAACGCCCGTAGGCGCTACCCGAGGGGTCGACGTACAGGGTCTTGCGATTCTCGGCCTTGACTTCGACGACGTGCCGAGTGGCGTGGTCGGGGTACCCGCCCTTGCCGGCCAGCCAGTCGCGATCTTGCAGTAGCGAGCCGGAAAAAGCATCGTACTCGGCAGTGGTCAGTTCGCGGGTTTCGCTGATCACTACCGGCTCCGGGCGTTCGTCGTAGGGCGTGGCCGCCAGCACCTCCTGCAAGTCGACCGGCTTGCGGGTGAATCGGACTCGGAGAGGGTTGGCGGGGTTCCTGATTTCGGTGGTCACGGCGGTTGCTCCTGGTTGCGTTGATGACAGTCGTATGAACGCGCTGTTCAATCGGAAAGCCAAGCTATTTCATGGATCACGTTGGGGTGGCGTGGATATGCCGCCACCCCATCTCGAATTCAACCGACCCGGTAGATACGCTCGCCTCCCTCGGGCTTCTCCGAGGTGATGGTGAGCCCTAGTTTCTTCTTGAACGCCCCGGCGAAGGTGCCGCGCACCGTGTGCGCCAGCCAGCCGGTGGCCGCGCAGATCTGGTTGATGGTGGCTCCCTCCGGGCGCTGCAGCATCTGGATCACGGCGGCCTGCTTGCTGTTTTCGCGGGTGCGGGGCTTCCCCTCGACGCCGACCTTGAGCAGTCGCTTGGCCGCGTCCTGCTTTTCTTGTGCCCAGTTGGCCTCGGCGGCCGCGACGGCGGCCTCGACCTCGGGGTCGGGGTGGATGGTGGCCGGCGTCGGCCGGGCGCGCCCCAAGGCGTCGTAGCCCTCGGCGGCGACGAACCAGTCGGTGCTGTCGCGGGTAATCAGTGCCCTGTTGAACAAGCCCTCCAGCACCTTGGTGCGGGCACCGCCCTTGATGTTGTCGGGGAACCATTCGATCTTGCCGCCGGTGTGTTCGATGGCGTAGGCGAGGATGGCGTGCTGGGCCGGGGTCAGTTGGATGGTGGTCATTTGATGCTCCTTCGTGGTGGTTGATGGTGTGGTCATGAACGCGCTGTTCGAGAGTGAAGCCAAGCGCTTTCCGCTTCTTTTTCAGTCCTGCTTCGCGGCCTGCCGTCCTGCCTCGTAGGCCGCCATCAGGGCGCTCTTGACGCCCCAGACGCTGACCTCGTGGAAGTCCATCCGGTCGCTGTTGCGGGTTTCCAGTGTTTCGATGAACAGGTGGTCCAGGGCAATCGATTCGAGCAAGAGCTCGATCTCGTCAGGGGAGAGTGCGGTGGGTTGCTTGGGTTTGGCCATGTGGGGCTCCTTGGTGGGTTGCTTGTCAATCGACATCTGCATTCACGCGCTGTGCGCCCCAGAAGCCAAGCGCTTTTTAATCCCGGGTGATTCACTCGCCTTTGCCTGACCCATACCTCCAGGAGGCCACCCACTTGCACTGAAGTGATCAACACCATGGGACTGTCCATTCGCGCCTACGCGCGCCACCGAGGCGTGTCGCACGTGGCCGTCAAAAAGGCCATCGATACCGGGCGCATCAGCCAGTTGCCGGATGGCACCATCGATCCGGTGGTGGCCGATGCCCAGTGGGCGGCCAACACCACGCCGACCCGGCGGTCGGTAGCGGACTTGCCCAGCGACAAACCGGCTCCACAGGTTTCCGCGCCTGCCCGCGAGATTCCCCAGACTTCCGCAGCAACGCCTACGCGCCTGCAACGGGAAGCGCCAGAAGTCCCAACACCAGCCCTGTCGAGTGGCGGCACGTCGCTGCTGCAGGCCCGCACCGTCAACGAGGTGGTCAAGGCGCAGACCAACAAGGTGCGTCTGGCCCGCTTGAAGGGCGAACTGGTCGATCGCTCACAGGCCGTGGCCCATGTGTTCAAGCTGGCCCGTGCTGAGCGCGATGCCTGGCTCAACTGGCCAGCGCGTATCTCGTCGCAGATGGCCGCAGGGCTGGGTGTCGATGCGCATGTCTTGCATGTGGCGCTGGACGCTGCCGTACGCCAGCAACTGCAGGACCTGGGCGACTTGCAGCCCAAGGTGGACTGATGAGTGGATTGACCATGGACGAGCTGTATTACGAAGGCTGGGACGCCATCGAGCGCGCCTGGCGCGAGGGTCTCACCCCCGATCCGCTGCTGACCGTCTCCGAATGGGCCGACAAGCACCGCGTGCTCTCCAGCAAGGCCGCGTCCGAACCAGGACGCTGGCGCACCAGCCGCACGCCCTACCTGCGCGAGATCATGGACTGCTTGTCCCCGATGTCGCCGATCGAGCGGGTGGTGTTCATGAAAGGCGCGCAGGTTGGCGGCACGGAGCTGGGGTTGAACTGGGTCGGCTACGTGATCCACCACGCCCCGGGCCCGATGATGGCGGTGTGGCCCACGGTGGAAATGGCCAAGCGAGCCTCCAAGCAGCGCATCGACGCACTGATCGAGGAAAGCCCGGCCATCCAGGAGCGCATTGCCCCGGCGCGCAGTCGGGACTCCGGCAACACCATCCTGGCCAAAGAGTTCCATGGCGGCGTGCTGGTGATGACCGGCGCCAACAGCGCGGTGGGCTTGCGTTCCATGCCGGTGCGTTACCTGTTCCTCGATGAGGTCGATGGCTACCCACTGGATGTGGAAGGCGAAGGCGACGCGATCTCGCTGGCCGAGGCGCGAACCCGCACCTTTGCCCGGCGCAAGATCCTGATCGTCTCAACCCCGACGATTGCCGGGGCCAGTGCGGTCGAACGCGAGTTTGAGGCATCAGACCAGCGAAGGTACTTCGTGCCGTGTCCGCATTGCGACCACCGCCAGTGGCTGCGGTTTGAGCAACTGCGCTGGGAGCGGGGCCAGCCGGAAACGGCCGCCTACATCTGCGAAGGCTGTGGTGAACCGATTGCCGAGCACCACAAGACCTGGATGCTGGACAACGGCCAGTGGCAGGCGTGTGCGCCAGAACAAGCCGGGCGCACGGCGGGGTTTCATCTGTCGAGCCTCTACAGCCCGGTGGGCTGGCGCAGCTGGATCGAGATCGCGCGGGCTTGGGAGTCGGCCGCCATGTCCGATTCCCGCTCGGCCTCGGCCATCAAGACCTTCAAGAACACCGAACTGGGTGAGACCTGGGTCGAAGAAGGCGAGGCGCCGGACTGGCAACGATTGCTGGAACGTCGCGAGGACTACCGCATCGGCACCGTGCCCGCTGGCGGTCTGCTGCTGACTGCCGGTGCCGACGTGCAGAAGGACCGCATCGAAGTCTCGATCTGGGCCTTCGGGCGGGGCAAAGCCGCATGGCTGGTGGAGCACCGGATCCTGATGGGCGACACGGCGCGAACCGAAGTTTGGTCGGCTCTCGCCAAGCTCATGGGAGAGACCTGGACCCACAGTTCGGGCTGCCATTTGAGTCTAGCGCGCCTGGCCTTGGACACCGGCTACGCCACCCAGGAGGCCTACGCCTTTGTACGCAGTGTGCGCGATGCCCGGCTCATGCCGATCAAGGGCATTGCTGGAGGTGCGGCGCTGATCGGCACCCCCACGGCGGTGGACGCCACCGCCAGCGGCAAGAAGCTGCGCCGAGGCATCAAGGTGTTCCCGGTTGCGGGCGGCATCGCCAAGCTGGAGTTCTACAACAACCTGCGCAAAAGCGCCGAGGTGGCCGAAGACGGCGTCACGCCGATCTACCCGGCTGGCTTTGTGCACCTGCCCAAGGTCGATGCCGAGTACCTGCAGCAGCTCTGTGCCGAGCAGTTGATCACCCGGCGAGACCGCAACGGCTTTGCCCACCGCGAATGGCAAAAGATGCGCGAACGCAACGAGGCCTTGGATTGCTACGTCTATGCCCGGGCGGCGGCAGCGGCCGCTGGTCTGGACCGGTTCGAAGACCGGCACTGGCAAGAACTCGAAAAACAACTCGGCTCCGACCCACCAGTCGTTGCCAAACAAATCACAACCCCCGAGGCCACCCAAGAACAGCGATTCGACGGTGGCCTCAGCACTTCTAGCAGCACGCCAGCGCCCGCTCGGCGCGTGGTGCGCAGCCGATGGATGACTTGAGTGAACAAATAAGCATGACCTACACACCAGAACACCTGCAGGCCTTACGCGAAGCCCTGGCCAGCGGCGAGCACCGCGTGACCTACGAAGGCAAAAGCATCGAGTACCGCAGCGTGGCCGATTTGAAGGCCGCGATTGCCGAAGTCGAAGCCACCATGGCCCGTGAATCCGGCGCACCCAAATCGCGCCAGATCCGTATAACCACGGGCAAGGCACTCTGATGGCCTGGCTCAAAAGTCTGCGTCGCCGCATGTTCGGTGGCACGCCGGTCTATGACGGCACCGGCGGTGGGCGGCGCGCCCTGGCCTGGATGCCCAGTAACCCCGGTGCGGTGGCCGCCCTGTCGCTGGCCCAAGACGAACTGCGCGCCAAGAGCCGTGACCTGGTGCGGCGCAACGCCTGGGCTGCCGCTGGAATCGAAGCTTTTGTGGCCAACGCCATTGGCACCGGCATCAAGCCGCAAAGCATGGTGCAAGACCAGGTGACGCGCGAAGCCATCCATAGCCTGTGGTGGGACTGGTGCGAACAGGCCGATGCGGCAGGGCTCACCGACTTCTACGGTCTGCAGGCCCTGGCCTCCCGCGCCATGCTCGAAGGCGGCGAGGCACTGGTTCGGCTGCGCTACCGTCGCACCGAAGATGGTCTGCCGGTGGCGCTGCAGATCCAGGTGCTGGAAGCAGAGCACCTGCCAACCACCATGAACCGGGATCTGCCTGGCGGTAATGTCATTCGCGCTGGCATCGAGTTCGACCGTCTGGGTCGTCGGGTGGCCTACCACCTGTATCGCTCGCACCCCAACGATGGCTTGCTGGCACCGATGTCCAGCAATGCTGGCGGTGATGGCATGGAGACTGTGCGAATCGACGCCAGCGAGGTGATTCACCTGTTCCGCCCCTTGCGCCCTGGCCAAATACGGGGCGAGCCGTGGCTGACGCGGGCGCTCGTGAAGCTCAACGAGCTGGACCAGTACGACGATGCGGAGCTGGTCCGCAAGAAAACCGCCGCCATGTTCGCTGGCTTCATCACCCGCATGGCGCCCGAAGACAACCTGATGGGTGAGTCGGCAGCGGATGCCAACGGCGTGGCGCTCGCGGGCATGGAGCCCGGCACGCTGCAGATCCTGGAGCCAGGCGAGGACATCAAGTTCTCAGCGCCTGCTGATGTCGGCAGTTCCTACGCTGAATTCATGCGCCAGCAGTTCCGCGCGGTGGCCGCTGCCATGGGCATCACCTACGAGATGCTCACTGGGGACCTGACGCAGGTGAACTACTCCTCGATCCGGGCGGGTCTGCTGGAGTTCAGGCGTCGGTGCGAAGCCCTGCAGCACGGAGTGATCGTGCACCAACTGTGTCGCCCGATCTGGCGGGCCTGGATGGACCAGGCAGTGCTGGAAGGGGCACTGGACTTGCCTGGTTACCGAAAAGAGAAGCGGCAGTACCAGGCCGCCAAGTGGATTCCGCAGGGTTGGAGCTGGGTCGATCCGCAGAAGGAATTCAACGCCATGAAGTTGGCTATCCGTGCGGGCCTCATGAGCCGATCCGAGGCCATCTCCGGCAACGGCTACGACGCTGAAGACGTGGATCGTGAGATCGCAGCCGATAACGCCCGGGCCGATGCACTGGGCTTGGTCTTTGACTCCGATGCCCGGCATGACCAAGCGCTGGCTGCAGTGTCGACAGAGCCAAGCGATCCACAGACTGCTGAGTCTGGCGGTGCGTCACCCAACAACCAGGACCCCCAACCATGACTTACCTTGCCTCCCGCCTGTTCGGGACGCCCCTGCTGATTCACCGACCCAAGCTGGACGTGATTCTCTCCGTGGTCGGGCAGCGCATCGGCATGGCCGATGTCCCCACGCTGCCTTCCATGGACATGGCCTTTTACCAACGGCCGCCTGCAGCCGCAACCCCTGACGGCATCGCAGTGATACCGATCCACGGCTCGCTGGTCAAGCGCTCGCTGGGCATGGAAGCCGCCTCAGGCCTGACGTCCTACGGCGAGATCGCCGCGATGTTGGATGCCGCCTTGGCTGATCCCCATGTCAGCGGCATCTTGCTCGACGTCGACTCCCCGGGCGGCGAAGCCTCGGGCAGTTTCGAGTTGGCCCGCCGTGTGCGCGAGGTGGCAGCCATGAAACCCGTCTGGGCGGTGGCCAACGATGCCGCGTATTCAGCGGCCTATGCGATTGCCGCCAGTGCCCAGCGCCTGTTCGTAACCGAAACCGGTGGGGTCGGCTCGATCGGCGTCATCGCCTTGCATGTCGACCAATCGGTCAAGGATGCCAAGGACGGCTATCGGTTTACGGCCATCACGGCGGGCGCCCACAAGAACGACTACTCGCCTCACGAGCCCTTATCGGATACCGCCAAGAGCGAGTTGCAAGGCGAAGTGGATCGGCTGTATTCCATCTTCACCGAGCACGTGGCTGCGATGCGAGACCTGGACGTTGATGCCGTGCGCGCCACCGAGGCTGGACTCTTCTTCGGCAGCAATGCTGTGGCCCAAGGACTGGCCGATGGCCTCCAGACGTTGGAGGCCACCCTCAGCGAATTCCACTCGTATCTCAACGCCCGTAACCATCCGCCGTCTCAGGTGCGGGGCGTCATCCGTGCTGAGGCGGCACCCTTGAAGAAGGAAATGACCATGAATGAAGAAGAGAAAGTGATCGAGCCTAACGACACCATCAGCTCCGACGAAGCTGCCGTGCTGGTGGCTGAAGCCCGCCGAGAGGTGACTCAGGCTGCCCAGGCCATTGCCGAGGTTTGCCTGCTGGCTGGCTGCCCCGACCGCGCGGCCGAGTTCATCGCCGCTGGCAAGACCGAAGCTGATGTGCGGCGCGTCCTGATTGACGCCCGTGCGGCACGTTCCGAGGCTGATGACATCCGCTCGACCATCACCGTGGATGCCGGTACCCAAAACCTCGACCGCCCGGAGGCATCTCCCATCGTGGCCGCCGTCAAAAAACTCACGGCCCAGGCCTGACGCACCAGACCCAGAAAGGACTGAACCATGACCCCCATCACCGAACAAAACAACCTCGGCGACCTCTTGAAGTACGAAGCCCCCAACCGCTACTCGCGTGACGTCGCCACCATCGCCGCTGGCCAGAACCTGCCCTTGGGCACGGTACTCGGCCGCAACGCCAGCGATGGCAAGCACTACGCCATCGACCCCGCCGCCACAGACGGTACCGAGTCCGCAATCGGGGTGCTCGCCAACGCCATCGATGCCACCCATGCCGACCGCAGCGATGCCATCCTGATCGTACGCCACGCCATCGTGGCCAAGACCGCGCTGGTCTGGCCGCTTTCCCTCACCGGCGCCCAGCGCATGGCCTACGAGCAGCAACTGGCCGAGCGCGGTGTGCTGGTGCGTGAATCCGCGTAAACACCATCCGTTTTTCCATCCCCCCGAACCCGCCTGGCCGTCTGGCTTGCGCGGGTTTCGTCATTTCTGGAGCCCCGAATGAACAACCCGTTTCTGAACCCTGGATTCTCGATGGCCAGCTTGACTGCTGCCATCAACCTAATCCCCAACCGCTATGGCCGCCTGGAGGCTTTGAACCTGTTCCCGGCCAAGCCGGTGCGCACCCGCCAGATCATCGTGGAGGAGTACGCCGGTAAGCTCAACCTGCTGCCCACCAAGCCGCCTGGCTCGCCCGGCACGGTCGGTGAACGTGGCAAACGCAAGCTGCGCTCCTTCGTCATTCCGCACATCCCGCACGACGATGTGGTCCTGCCCGAAGAAGTCCAGGGCATCCGTGCCTTCGGCTCCGAGACCGAGATGGAGGCCATCTCCGGCGTACTCGCTCGTCACCTGGAGACCATGCGCAACAAGCACGCCATCACGCTCGAGCATCTGCGTATGGGTGCATTGAAGGGTGAAATCCTGGATGCCGATGGCAGCGTCATCAGCAACCTGTTCACCGAATTCCAGATCACGCCGCAGTCGGTGAACTTTGATCTGGCCAATGCCAACAGCGAGGTCAAGGGCCACTGCTACGACTTGCTGACCAAGATCGAAGACGCCCTGCAGGGTGAATTCATGACCGGCGTGCATGTGCTGTGCTCGCCGGAATTCTTCCGGGCACTGACCACCCACAAGGAGGTCAAGACCGCCTACACCAACTGGCAGCAAGGTGCGGTTCTGATCAACGACGTGCGCTCGGGCTTCACCTATGCCGGGGTCACCTTTGAGGAATATCGGGGCCAGGCCGCCTACCTGCAAGCCAATGGGGATCTCGGTACCCGTCGCTTCATTGCCGCAGGCGAGGCCCATGCCTTCCCGCTTGGCACGGTCGACACCTTTGGCACCTACTTTGCCCCGGCCGACTTCAACGAGACGGTCAACACGCTGGGCCAGTCGCTGTACGCCAAGCAGGCTCCTCGCCAGTTCGACCGTGGCACCGACCTGCACACCCAGAGCAACCCGCTGCCCATGTGTCACCGCCCGGGCGTGCTGATCAAGCTGACCGCCTGATCCGATGCAAGTTGCATTTGAGCGGGCGGTCTTGCGCCTGTTCGCCCGGCTGGGGGTGCCCGGCACCTACCGGCTGGCCGATGGTCGCGAGATCGCCACGCGATTCATCGCCAAACAGGCCGATGTGGTCGAGTCCTTCGGCGACACCCGGCTGGTGGTGGCCGCCCACCGCTTCGATGTGATGGCTCGTGACGTGGCATCTCCCCGCGAGGGCGATCGTTTCACCGTTGCCGGCCAGACCTATCAGGTGGTGGGTGACCCCCTGGCTGATCGGGACCGCTTGATCTGGACGCTGACTGGAGCACCGCTATGAAGCTCATAGCGGCACTTGCTGGCAATCTGGATCAGATGCTGGCCGATGAAGTGCGCATAGCCGAGCAGGCGGTCACGCATTCCATCCGTGAAGCCACCGATGGCCTCAAGACCGAGCTGCGCAGCCAGATCACCGGTGCGGGTCTGGGCCAGCGCCTGGCCAACACCTGGCGCGGTGAGGTCTACCCCAAGGGTCAGATTAGCATCAAGGCGGCAGGCCTGGTCTATAGCCGGGCACCCGTCATCGTCGGCGCACATGACCAGGGGGCCACCATCCGTTCCAAGGATGGGTTCTGGCTGGCGATTCCGCTGCCGGCTGCCGGCAAAGGCCCACGCGGCAAACGCATGACCCCCGGTCTTTGGGAAAAGCTGCGTGGCCAGCGCCTGCGTTTCATCTACCGCCGGGGCAAACCGTCGCTGCTCGTCGCAGAAAACCAGCGCGCCCGCCAAGGCCAACGCGGCGGTTTCTCGGCCGCTTCACAAAAGGCCCAAGCCACCGGCCGAGGACTGGTCACGGTGCCCATGTTCCTGCTCGTGCCGCAAGTGACCCTGAAGAAGAAATTCGACATCGACCGCAGCGCGCGTCGCTGGATCAGCACACTGGCCCAGCGCATTGCCAAACGTTTCGATGAAGCCGACCGCAAAGGGGCAACGTCATGAGCCAAAGAGAGAACGCCATCGGCGCTTTGTTCGCCGTGCTCGGCCAGTTGTCACTGGGTACGATGGTCAAACGCAACGCCGCCTTGCCCGAACGTATCGCGGACCACGCCATGGCGATCCTGCGCGACGGCGAGATGGGCGAGCCCGAGGTATCGCTCTCGCCACTGACTTACCACTGGCAGCACCAGGTGGCCATCGAGCTGTTTGTGGCCGATCCGGATGCCGCTGTGCGTGATGCACGCATGGACGGTCTGCTCACCGAGCTCGCCACCCTGATCGAAGCCGATCGGACGCTCGCCGGTGTCGTCGAGTACGCCGAAATCGGTCAACCGAAGTTCGATGAACTGGCCCCCGAAGGCACAAGCGGCATCAAGGCCTGCCTACTGCCCGTGGTCCTGCACTACAGCAGTGCCGGACCGCTTTCCTGAAATCACATCCAAAAGGAGTTCTGTATGGCCCGTGCCTACGGCGCGAACGCCAGCCTCTTGGCCACGTTCGAATCCACCTATGGCAGCACCCCGGTAGATGGCTACTGGCAGCTGCCCTTTGTATCTACCTCACTCGGCTCCGAACAGGGCCTGATCGCCAACGATCTGATTGGCCTCGGGCGCGACCCGAGTGCGCCGATCCGTGACGTGATCAAGGTCGAAGGCGACATGGTCGTTCCGCTGGACGTGCGCCATATCGGCCTGTGGCTCAAGGCCTTGTTGGGCGAGCCCACCTCGGTGGGCACGGGCGTGGTGACCCACACTTTTGCTTCCGGCAAGCCGAGCCTGCCCAGCCTCACCCTGGAAACGGGTCTGCCGGATATCCCGGCCTGGTTCGTGGCTTCCGGCGTCATGGTCAACAGCCTGCAGGTGGGCTTTGCCCGCTCGGGAGCCGCGAACGCCACGGTGGGTCTGGTGGCCCAAGGCGAGGTGCGGCGCACGGCCACGCTGGACGCCACCCCGAGCACTCTGGACTTGCAGCGCTTCAACCAGTTTCAAGGCCAAATCCTGCGCGAAGGCCAGGCGCTGGGCAATGTGGTATCGGCGCAGCTGACCTATGCCAACAACCTGGAACGCATCGAGACCATCCGCTCCGACGGCAAGATCGACGGGGCTGATCCCACGGTGGCGAGCCTCACCGGCAATCTGGAAGTGCGCTTTGCCGACACCACGCTGATCGATGCCGCCACGAACAACACCCCGTTGGAATTGACCTTTGGCTACGCGATCGATGCCGATCACCGCCTGACCTTCATCGCCCACGAGGTCTATCTGCCCAAGCCCAAGCTGTCCATCTCGGGCCCCGGCGGCATCCAGGCCACCTTCGAATGGCAAGCCGCCAAGGCCACCAGCGTGGCCCGCATGTTCACCGTCGAGCTGGCGAACGACGTCTCTTCCTACTGATCACCCGACCGAGGTTTCTCATGATCAAACTCAATCTCCCGCGTGAGCCGCACTGGATCACGCTGGCCGCCGGCGTGCGCCTGCAGGTCCGCCCCGCCACCACGGCGCTGGTCATGGCCGCGCGCCATGCCGCCTCCAAAGTTTCCGGCACCGATACCGCTGCGGCCGGTGAGCGTACCGCCACGCTGATCACCGAACTGGCCAAGCTGGCTGTGCTGGCTTGGGAAGGTGTGGCCGACGACAAGGGCAAACCCGCTGCTGTTACGCCTGAGGGTGTGGCAGCGCTGATGGAGCACTGGCTCCTGGCCGATGCCTTCGAACGCGAATACCTCGCCGGCCTTTACGCGCTGGACTCCGAAAAAAACGCCTGAAGGCCCGCACCGCGTGGCACTTCGGTGGCGGGCCGAGCTATTGCAGCGCCTGTCTTCAAAGCTGCCCCGAACCGTGCCCCGAGTGCCCCTACACCATGAACGCGCCCGAGAGCCTGGAAGGCTGGCAAGCCGCCAGTGCGATTGACATCTGTGCCAGCCAATTGCGCATGGCGCAGGGCCGCGTGGTGGGGCTCGACCTCAATGCCTGGATGCTGGCTTGCGAGTGCACGGGGCTCGATCGCGCGACGGCAATCGATCTCTTTCCAGCAGTCGAGGCGGGCCTGATGAGCACATTGCAACAAGACACTTAGACCCACGATTCACCCGATATCGGATTTCTTCTTCCCATGGCCGAACGCAACCTCTCCATCCGCCTGTCCGTGGTCGACGGCGGCAAGGTCAAAGCCGAACTGTCCGAGATCGGTGAGAAGGGGGAGCGCTCGCTCAAAAAAATCGAGGCGGCGGCCACGCCAGCGTCTGGGGGCCTGAAACTGCTGTCGTCTGCCGCCAACGACGCCAAGTTCCAATTGCAGGCCGCCACCGATCGGCTCGGCGTGCTTGGATCGGTCCTGGGCAAACTCGGCCCCGCCGGTCTGATGGCCGGCGCCAGTATCGCCGCCTTGGGTGTGGGCATCACTGCCCTGGTCATGCCCGTGGCCCGTGTGGGCGATGAGTTCTTCAAGCTCTCGCAAAAGACCGGCGTCTCGGTTGAAGCGCTCACCGCGCTCGACTATGCCGCCAAGCTCTCGGACGTCAGCACTGAAGGACTGACCAAGGGGCTGCAGCGCCTGTCTGTCGCGTTGTTTGACAGCCGCTTCGAGGGTGCCGAAGGCAGCAAGGCCTTGCTAGCGCTGGGTGTAGCGGCTACCGACGCCCATGGGCAGATCCGGCCAACCGAGCAGGTCTTGCTCGATCTGGCCGAGAAGTTCGCCGATATGCCCGACGGCGCGGACAAGGCGGCCTTGGCCATCAAGCTCTTTGGCCGCGAAGGGCTCAACCTGATCCCCTTCCTCAACCAGGGGCGAGAGGGCATTACCGCGCTGATGGAAGAAGCGCAGCGCCTGGGCCTGGTGATGTCCGAAGACGTGGCACGCGCCTCGGAAGTCTTCAACGACAACCTGACTCGCTTATCGGCCATCTTTGAAGGCGTGCAGCGCCAGATCGGCGCGGCCGTCATTCCGGTGCTGGCCGACTTCACCGAGCAAGTGATCCTGGCGCAGACAGAGACGGGCAGCTTCAGCAATGAGCTGCAGCGCATCACGTCCAACCGGGAGGCCACGCTGGCCTTTCTGGAATCCGTCGCCTCGGGCCTGGCCTTCATCGCCGAGTCGTCGGTGCTCTTGAAGCGCGTGATTGCCCAACCGTTTGACAGCCTGTCGGTGGTCGGCAAGGACATCGAGACCTGGTTCAAGACCGAACTGCTGACCTTCTACAAGAACTATGGGTTCGATGCACAGGCCATCGATGCCGAAATCGCCAAACTGCAAACGGCACGTGACGACTATGTGCGTGCCGCCAATGACCGGCTATTCAACATCAACCAGAACCCGGGCTATACCGATCGCGTGGCCCGCTTCTTTGACGAGCAGCGCCGCACGGTGCGCGTCATGGGCCAGCGGTTCGTGCTCGACACCGAAGCGCAGGCCCGGGAAGTTCAGGCCATCTACGACCGCTTCCTGCCGACCGTGCCCCGTACGCCCGCCAATCTGGATCTGAGCGCCTTTGCCAGGCCGACTGCTTCCGCCAAGCCCGATGAGGGCGAAGCCTTCCTCAACCAGCTGCGCACCCGGCTCCTGCGCACCCAGGAGGGCGAAGCGGCCGAGTTGCGTGCGCGTGCCTTGCAGATCGAGGCCAAGGGCTACCAGGGGGTGGCGGCGCAAGCCGAGCAGTACATCCAGGTGCTCGAAGCCATTGAGCGGCAGAAAGCCGCCAACCAGGCCTTCGATGCTTACGAAAAAGAAGAAGCGGCCGCCCGCAAGATCACCGAAGGGCTGATCGGCGGCAACCGTCAGCGCATCGAGGCCTTGCAGCTGCAGCGCGAAATGCTGGATCTGTCGGCGAGCGAACGTGCCGTCCTGCAAGCCCGCACCGAATTAGAAAAGTCTGCGACTGCCGCGCGCAAGGAGGCCAGTCAGATCCAGGACGCCGATCTGCGTGCCCAGACCATCGAGGCCATCAACGACGCCCTGGCGCGTCAGCTACCCATTGTGGAGAACCTCATTCGGGCCAACGCCGAGTACCAGCGTAGCACCGAGTTCGGGGCCAAGGCGGCCTTGCGCACCTATATTGAGGACGCCATCAACGCCGCCAAGCAGGCCGAACGCGCCGTGACGGGCGCCTTCAAATCCATGGAGGACGCGCTCACCCAGTTTGTGATGACCGGCAAGCTGGACTTCAACAGCTTGGCCAACTCCATCATCAGTGACCTCATCCGCATCCAGATCCAGCGCGCCATCACCTTGCCGTTGGCGAACTTTGCGATGAGCCTGTTTGCGCCGGCGGCCAGTGCCGCGTTGCCTCTGGGCTCCGGTGACCTGATGGGCGTGAACGCCAATATCGCGCACAGCGGGGGTCTCTTGGGTGCCGATGGCCTGCCATCGCGTCAGGTGAGTGCCACCCTGTTTTCCGGTGCGCGTCGTTTCCACACCGGCGGTTTGGTCTCGGGCGAAGTGCCGATCATCGCCCGACAGGGGGAGGCGGTGTTCACGCCGGGGCAATTGAGGGCACTGGGTGGGGCCGTCGCCACCAAACCCCAGGTGAATGTGGAAGTGAATGTGATCAACCGCGCCAGCGGGGTGGAAACCCACGTCGAGCAGCAACAGCAGCCCGATGGAAGCACGCGGCTCGATGTGATCGTCGAACAGATGGAAGCGCGCATGGCCCGGTCGATCTCCCAAGGTTCCGGCTTGGCGCCGACGCTGGAGCGTCGCTACGGACTCAATCCTGCAGCCGGAGCCATGCGATGAGGAGGTGTGGATGAACATCACCTGGCCCAACACGCTGCCGCTGCCCTTGGTCGAAGGCTATGGCCTCACGCCGCAAGAGGCTGTGCTGCGCACCGACATGGAATCGGGCCCTGCCCGCCAGCGTCGCCGGTTCCGGCAAACGCCCACGCGCATCACCGTGCGCTGGCTGTTTAGCGAGTTTGAGTTTGCCCTGTTCGAGGCTTGGTACAAGTACCACGCCGATGAGGGCGGGCAGTGGTTCGAAATCACTTTGCTTGGCGGCCTGGGCCTTTTGCCCCACGAAGCCCGTTTCACCCGCCAGTTCGAAGCCCAGTTGCGTTCGGCCCGGCGCTGGGACGTCAAGGGCGAGCTGGAGATCCGCGAGCGGCCCACGCTCGACGAGGGCGCGCTCAACCTGATGCTGGAGCTCTCCGCTGATGACCTCTTTGCCATGGGCAGCGAGCTGCACCAACTGGTGCATGGCACCTTGCCAGTTCGGTGGCCGGCCTAGCAATTCCTGATTCATCCATTCATCGCATACACGGAACCCCTTCTATGAGTCTGCAAACCGATCTGCATCAAGCGGTCGCGCAGGTCACGGCCGACAGTGCCTTGTTGCACACCATCGTGCACGGCACCGCCGCGCAGACCGTGACCACCGAGGGTGGTGCGGTCGCCACCGTGGCCAAGCTGCTGGCGGACGCCGATGCCCGCATCAACCTGGCCGCTGACGGCCTGCTGGCCCAGAGCCAGGCCGCCGCGCAAGACGCGCTCACCTCGGCCGAACTCGCCGCCACCGAAGCCGACCGCGCCCAAGCCTCGGCCGACCAGGGCGTGGCGGACACCACTGCCGTGCTCAACCAGGTGCAGTCCAGCGGCAACCAGATCCTGGTGGACGCTGAAGCCGTGCTGCAGCAGGTCATCGCCCGGCTGCTCGCAGTGGGACTGCCGGACTCCTTGATCGGCGCACGCGGGATGCTGCTGAAGGTCAAGGTCGATGAATCCGGCTACGAGCTGGTCCACACCGCGGCTTTACCTCGCTTCTATGGTTTCGCGCTTTCCAGCGACGGATCTGAACTGCTGGTGACGGAGGGACGAGATGCCAACTTCAATGCGCAAGACTTCCTGGCTTGGACTCTGGCCGAAGGGGTGACCTTTGCCCTCCATCAAAACGCCCTGGAGGTGCAACTGTGAACCTGGATATATCGGTGCTGGGCTACCGCTGGTGCGGCCTCTACTCGCCCTACCTGAGCTATCGAGATGGAGATGTGGTCTTCAAGGAAGGCGGCGCCTGGGTGATGCGCCACGGCCAGCCGCAGCCCTTTGCGCTGGGCCAGCAGGACGCAACCCTCAAAGGCCACTTGCTCACCGGCGGGGTGTCGGTGGGTGGCATCGGCAGCATGGTGCTCCACGCGAATGGCGCCAATGGGGTGGATGGTGTGGAATTCCGCTTCATGGCCGATCGCAACGGCACGGTGGCCACGGCGCTGATGAACACCGACCGTGCGGCGGCCGACTACCACAGCGCCAACTTCTTCATGGCTGCGCTCATGAACGACGGCTCGGTGCGTGCCTGGGGCCGGGCGCTCACCGGCCAGCAGGGCACCGGCAACACCGGTGACATCAGCCGTACCTTCCCGGCGCGGGTGGCATTTCCACCGGGTACGCCTCGCATCATGTCCATCATCTGCATGTGGGACGAGACCTTCTTCATCGATGCCAGTGGCGGCTTGTGGCACGCCGGGGCCAACAGCGACGGGGGTTCGCCCACGGCCACCGCCAATCCGGTGCCTCGACGCGTCAATGGGGTGGGCCAGTTGCCGGCCGATGCCGTGGTCAAGCGGGTCTTCACTGGGCACGACTGGTACGGCTATCGCATGTTCGCTTGCCTGGATGACGCCGGCCGCGTCTATGTCTGGGGCAACAACCGCTATGGCAGCCTCGGGCTGGGGCACAGCACCACCGTCTCCACGCCCACGCTCGTGCCGTTCACGCTCGACACCCCGATCCGCGAGGTCTTTCTGTCGGGCGGCTTTCATGCCGCGAGCTACCTGGTGGACACCCTGGGCCGATTGTGGGTGGCCGGAGAAGCCAACGCCTGTGGCTTTGGCAGCGACCAATCTGTCCACCGCCTGCTCATGCCATGGGGCAGCGACAAGCGCGTCAAAAAAGTCTTCTGCTCCGAGTCCGACGGGCATTGGGTGGCGGGCGCCCAGTACTACCGCGCCTACGGCGTGGTGCTCGAAGACGGATCGCTCTACCGCTGGGGGCATGACAGCGGTCAGGTCGGCGGCAGCTGGGGCACGGGTTTCACCGGCGATATCTGGACCGGTCACGCGCTGTTTCCATACAAGGTGCTCGACGGCGTGACCGACGCCTACGCCATCTCCGGCGGTTATGGCAGGACGCTGGCGCTCATGCAAGACGGCACGGTGCGCCACACCGGGTACAACGGCTACAGCATCGGCGGCGGCAGTGACCGCACCACCTGGGCCACCATCGGCGGCGACGTCCTGACCCAAGTCACCAAGCTGCGCCTGTACGGCAGCAGCTATGGGTCGTCTGCCATGGCACTCCGATCTGACGGCAAGGCGGTGGGCTGGGGCATGGGGGCAACGGGGCAGTGCGGCCACGGGTATGCCGACACGTCCAACGCCCCCTCTCGCTTCGTGCTCATCGACCGACCCATCGTCGACTTCTCCCGCTCCGGGTCTATGGGCTGCAGCGAGGGTGGCGAGTACCACAACGGCGCCTACCACTTCCTCACCGTCGATGGTCAGGTGATGAGCACTGGCAACGGCAGCTATGCACAAACGGGCGATGACGACCAAGACCACCGCTACGCGCCATCGCCCATCCTGTTCTGAATCCCACCGATTTCAATCTCCACTCTTCAAGGACTGTTCATGGGAACTGTTTCTCTGGGCAAGATTGCCTTTACCTGGCGCGGCGCATACGACGCCAGCGCCACCTACGCCCGCCAGGACGTGGTCGGCCACCACGGCGACAGCTTTGTGTGTCTCGCGGACGCCACCACAGGCGTGGCGCCGCACGCCAATTCCCCAGCTTGGGATCTGTTTGCCCAGGGCACGCAAGGGGTCTCGAACCTGCCGGGCGAGGTCATCTACTTCGATGGCAACCAGCTGGTCGCCTTGCCCGCAGGTCAATCCGGGCAGGTGCTCACCATCGGCGCGCAGGGTGTGCCGGTCTGGGCAACGCCTGATGTGCGTTCGGGCACCAAGGCACTCAAATTGCCAGAGAACGCCAGCAACACGCAACCGAACAGCTACCGCCAGTTCGGTCTCGTCATGACCGACGGCAGCATCCGTGCCTGGGGGCGCAACGCCAACTTCAAGCTGGGGGACGGCACCACCTTCGCGCGTTCCTACCCGGCACGCACAGCGTTTCCGCCGGGGTTTCCGGGGGCGGACAAGCTTTATTACAGCCACGATACCAACGGCTACTGCATCGACAAGAACGGCCAGCTCTGGGGTTGGGGGTTCAATGGCTATGGTCAGCTCGGTACCGGCAACACGGCCAATCAGCCGGTGCCGTACAACATGAGCGCCAATGCCAGCAACTCGATCGCCGGCAAAACCGTGGTGCAGCTGGCACAAAACTGTGGCGTCGAGGGGTTCAACAGCACCCTGGTGCTGTGCAGCGATGGCACGGTCCACGCCTGCGGCTATAACGCCCATGGCCAGCTGGGCTTGGGTGATGTGACCCAGCGCAACAACTTCGTGCAGTTGCCGGTGCTCTCAGGCATCACCCAGATCGCTGCCGGGCGTGAGCGCTATACGGCTTACTACGCCGTCAAGAACGACGGCACCCTGTATTCTTGGGGTTACAACGCCAACGGCCAGCTGGGCGACGGCACCACCAATCAGGCCAACGTCGCCATGCCGCGTGCGGGCGGCAGCCTCGCCGGCAAAACCCTCGTCAAGGTCTTCGGCGGCTATGTCCATGCGTTTGCACTGGACAGCACCGGTGCCTTGCATGCCTGGGGCACCAACGACTACGGGCAACTGGGCAATGGGAATCTTGCCAACCAGTTCACCCCGGTGCAGGTAGCCACCAACGTGGCCGATGTTTACGCGGGTAGCTACGACTACCCGCTCACCTTTCTCAAAAAAACCGACAAGACCCTGTGGGCCTGCGGAGCCGGGGCCTATTGGGGCAACGCCAATGGCAGCAACAGCGGCAACTTCGTGCAAGTGCCGGTAGGCAATACCGTGGTCAAAGCCGTACACGGCGGCACCGGTTCCTACAACTATGGCGCCGCCTTGCTGGAAAACGGCACCGTTTACGCCTGGGGTTACAACGGCAACGGAGCACTCGGACTGGGCGACGCCACCAACCGCAGCAGTGTGGAACTGGTGCGCATTGCGCAGCGTCGTGTGGTGGACCTCTCGTCCTACGGGTCGAGCTCCGAGCAAGGCTTGGTGTTTCTGCTCGACGATGGTCAGGTGCTGGCCAGCGGCTATGCCGGAGAAGCGCAGTTACCCGAGGACGATAGCGAAACGAGCTACGTGCCTTACCCCGTCATCCTCTGAGCGGTGATCTCTGATGCCCAACGCTGCTTTATCAGAAGCCATCAAAGAGGCCTACGCCAGCGCCCCGTCGCAGCAGATCATCCTGCACACCCTGGAGTTGCGCCACCCTGCCTTTGTCGATGAGGCTGGTCAGCCGGTCGCCATCCGCGTGGTGCGCGACACAGGTGATCTGTGGGCTCGGCTGGAATCTCAAGCCCCGCTGCAAGCCGGCGAGCGTGTGCAGTTCGTGGCGATGGGCTTTGAGCTGGATTTGCCGCCTGTCGACACCATGCCCGTGCCAGAAATCACTGTGACACTCGACAACGTGTCGCGCGAGATCGTGCGCCACCTGGATGCGGCCGCCGAGTCGCAGTCGGTGATCGAGGTGACTTACCGGCCGTATCTGTCCACTGATTTGGAAGGCCCGCAGATGGACCCACCCATCCACCTGGTACTCACGGAAGTGGAGGCGGACGTCTTTCGGGTGACCGGCCGTGCCCGCATGCTGGATGTAGGCAACAAGGCCTTCCCCGGCATCAGCTACACCGCCAAGACCTTCCCGGGCTTGACCCGATGAGCCTGACACCCCATTGGGCGGCCGAGTACATCGGGCTGCCCTGGTACGCCGGTGCGCGTGGGCCGGATGCGTTCGATTGCTGGGGCCTGTTCCTCGCCATCCAGCGCGAGCACTTTGGCCGAGACCTGCCCGAAATCCCGGTGGACGCCAATGACCTGCGCACCGTGATGACCACCTTCCGCGACCATCCCGAGCGGCAACGCTGGGCAGTGGTGGCGCAACCCGCCGAAGGAGATGCCGTGCTGCTGCGCCAGTCCCGCCACCCGGTGCATGTCGGCGTGTGGCTGGCGGTCGATGGCGGTGGCGTGCTTCACGCGGTCAAGGACGCCGGTGTCGTGTTCCAGAAGCTGCCCGAACTCCTGCTGCACGGCTGGCGGGTCGAGGGCTATTACCGATTTGTGGAGAGCACGTGATTCACGCCGAGCAAAGCGCTGTCGTACTTTTACGCAACCCCTTCCAGCCCAGTCAGCGCGAGGTGATGGTGGCCCACCCCACCCAGACCATCCGCCAGTGGCTCGGTGCCCAGGGCATTGCCGAATTCGATCAGCCCACCGTCTGCATCAAGAACGGCGCGCCCGTGTTGCGTGCCGATTGGGCAGTCACACCGATCGATGGCGTGGTGCTCTTCATCACCCTGCCGCAGGGCGGGGGAGGTGGTGGCGGTGGCAAGAACCCGCTGCGCACCGTTCTCATGATCGCGGTGATGGTGGTGGCCACCGTTTATGGCGGCCCCTTGGGCGCGAGCCTGGGATTCAGCGGCAACCTGGCCACAGCGGTCGGTTCGGCCATCATCATGACGGCAGGCTCTGCTCTGGTCAGTGCGCTGGTGCCGCTGCCCACGCCCAACATGCCGTCCTTTGCGGGGTCGGGCGGGAGCCTGGCGCAGCCATCGCCCACCTACAGCCTGCAAGGCCAGGGCAACTATGCGCGGTTGGCCCAACCCATCCCGGTCGTCTACGGTCGCCATCTGGTCTATCCCAACCTGGCCGCCACCCCCTATGGCGAATACCAAGGGAATGAACAGTTCCTGCATCAACTGCATTGCATCGGCTTGGGCGAATACGACATCGAGCAGATCCGCATCGAGGACACGCCCATCGCCTCTTTCGAGGAAGTGACCTACCAGATCGTGCCACCCGGCAATCCGGTCACGCTCTTCAACCCGGATGTGGTGACTGCCCCCGAGGTCGCCGGGCAAGAACTGCTGGCTGGCACCTGGACCGGGGGCTTTGCCATCAACCCTGCTGACAGTGAAGTCACCCATATCGGTATCGACATCCTGCTGCCGCGTGGTTTGTATTACGCCAATGACGCCGGCGGCCTGGACAGCCGCAGTGCCAGCTGGAAGGTCGAAGCCCGGGCCATCGATGCCGAGGGCGATCCACTGAACGACTGGTTCACGCTGGGCAGTGAGAGTCTGACCGCTGCCACCACCACGCCACAGCGGCGCACCTACCTTTATCCCGTCGCTGCAGGGCGATACGAAGTGCGTGCCACGCGGCTCGATGGAAAAGACTCCAACTCACGTGCCGGGCACGAAGTTCGCTGGGGCGAGGCCCGGGGCTATCTGGCCGGCGGCGTCACTTTCCCTGACAACGTCACGCTTCTCGCCATCCGCATGCGCGCCACCGACAACCTGTCGCAGCGCTCCAGCCGGCTCATCAACTGCATCGTCACGCGCAAGCTGCCGGTCTGGTCGGCAGACTCTGGCTGGTCCTCTGCCGAGTCCACCCGCTCGATTGCCTGGGCCTTTGCCGACATCCTGCGCGCGAGCTACGGCGCCAAGTTGCCGGATGCGCGGATCGATCTGGCTGCTTTGGCGCAACTCGATCAGGTTTGGGCTAGTCGAGGCGATCGGTTCGATGGTGTCTTTGACCAGCAGGTCACCGTCTGGGAGGCGCTGACCCGGGTCGCCCGCTGTGGCCGGGCGGTGCCTTTCCTGCAAGGCGGCATCGTGCGTCTGGTGCGTGACGAAGCCCGGCTACTGCCCGTGGCGCTCTTCAGTCCGCGCAACATCGTCAAGAACAGCCTCAAGATCCAGTACGTGATGCCGGGCGAAGAGACGGCAGACGCGGTGACGGTGGAGTTCTTCAGCAGCCGCACCTGGAAGCCCGATGAAGTGACGGTGAGCCTGCCGGGCTCCAGCAGCACCAATCCGGCCAAGCTGCGGCTCTTTGGTTGCACCACCGAAGCCCATGCGGTGCGCGAGGGACTGTATCTGGCGGCGGCCAACCGCTACCGCCGGCGCATCATCACCCTGCGCACCGAGCTCGAAGGGCTGATCCCCACGTACGGCGACCTGATCGCCATTGCCCATGACATGCCCAGTTGGGGCGCGGGCGGCGAAATCGTTGCCTGGGACGCCGACACCCACACTGCCACGCTGTCCGAGCCTATCCAATTCACGGATGGTCAGCCGCACACACCACACGTGATGGCATTGCGCCGCCGCGATGGCGGGGTCAGCGGCCCGCATGCGGTGACACCTGGAAGTGATGCGCAGCAGGTGGTCTTTGCCGACCTGCCCGACATCCCCATCGAAACCGGCCTGTCGGCCGAGCGCACCCATTTTGCGTTTGGCATCGCCGAGCAATGGAGCTTGCTGGCCCGGGTGATCGCGGTGCGCCCGCGTGGCGAGCAGGTGGAAATCACCTGTGTGGCCGAGCACCCGGCAGTGCATAGCGCCGATGGCAGTGTCGACAGCAGCACCGCCCCAATCTGAAAGGAAAGAAGATGAACGAACCCCACCTGATGGATGGCATGGTGGTCATGCCCCATGACGAATTTGAAACCCTGCTGGAACGCGCCGCCGAGCGTGGGGCGCGTCACGCCTTGTCCGATGTCGGCCTGGATGGCCCGGATGCCGCAAACGACATCCGCGAGCTCAGGAATCTGCTCGACGCTTTCAACGAGGCCAAGAAAACCGCCGGTCTCACGCTGGTCAAGATGCTGGTCACGGGTCTCGTGCTTGCCTTGCTCGCCGGCACCATCGTCAAAATCAAACTGTTCGGAGGCCCGCAATGAGCCCAATCTTCACCACCTTGGCCCCCGGCCTCTTTGAAGCCGGGGCCAAACTGATCGATCGCCTGATTCCCGATCCGGCCCAACGCGAGCAGGCCAAGCTCGCCTTGTTTCAGGCCGAGGGGCAACAAGCCCTGCAGGAAATGCAGGTGAGCCTCTCGGCCATTCTGGCCGAAGCCAATTCGGCCGACCCGTGGACCAGCCGGGCGCGCCCGACCTTTCTGTACGTGATCTACGGCGTGATCCTGCTGTCGGTGATCGGCAGCATCATCGGCATTTGGTGGCCCGCCGAGGTCTTCCAGGCCGCCGAAAACCTGTCCAAGCTGCTCAACGCGGTGCCCGAGAGCTTGTGGTGGCTCTTCGGTGCCGGCTACCTCGGTTACACCGGCGCGCGAAGCTTCGACAAGTGGCGCGGTGTGCCCAGGTAGGCAACACCAGCGGCTGCAGCAAACGCAACAGCAGTAAACCATAGACCCCGTCTTCATTGGCTTCCCTCTGGGGAGGCTGGTGAAGGCGGGGTCTTTTGTCGTTTGTGCGAACCAGCCAGCATCTACCAGTAAACATTGTCGGTAAGCAATGAGGAAGGTATAATTGTCATAATAATTTTGAAGCAACGGCAGGGTGTTTGTGGCCTTTAGGGAGGCTGCGATGTACCCCCCCCCCCCCCCGAATTCGGGCGCCTCAGATGGCTGTCTGGGCGTTGCGAGCGGGGGTTTTCACAGGTGGAGGCGGGTTGATGAATCAACTCAAAAAGGTAGCAACTGGCAAAGATTTAGCGTGCTTGGCAGGTAAATACTCTGGTTCCGATGCGAACACACGGAGTGCGGTAGCCATGCTATTGGATGCCCAGGTCGGAGGGCACGCATGAGTATTCTGGTTACCGGCGGTGCCGGTTACATCGGATCCCACACCTGCGTCCAACTGCTTCAGGCCGGCCACGAAGTTGTTGTTTTCGACAACTTCAGCAACAGCCACCCCGAAGTGCTCAATCGGGTCGAACAGATCACTGGGCGCAAGCCCATGCTGGTGCAGGGCGATATTCGCGACCAGGCGGCCATCGAGTCGGCCTTGCGGCAACACCAGTGTCAGGCCGTCATTCATTTCGCCGGGTTGAAGGCGGTTGGCGAGTCTGTTGAAAAACCGCTTCTCTACTACGACAACAATGTCGTCGGCACCCACCGCCTTCTTGCAGCCATGCAGAACTGCGGTGTCACTACACTGGTCTTCAGTTCTTCTGCCACCGTCTATGGCGAGCCTCAAAGCCTGCCACTCACGGAAGACCACCCGCTATCGGCCACCAACCCCTACGGGCGCAGCAAGCTGGTCATCGAAGACATGCTGCGGGATGTGTATCGCGCCCATCCCGATTGGCGCATTGCCATCCTGCGCTACTTCAACCCGGTGGGCGCGCACGAGAGCGGGCTGATCGGCGAAGACCCACAAGGCACGCCCAACAACCTCATGCCCTATGTGGCCCAAGTGGCCGTGGGTCGGCGGGAATTTCTCAACGTCTGGGGCAACGACTACCCCACGCCGGACGGCACTGGCGTGCGCGACTACATCCATGTGGTCGATTTAGCGCTGGGCCACCTCAAGGCGCTTGAAGCGCTTGATCGACCACAGTGCATGGCCGTGAACCTGGGCACTGGCGTGGGCTACAGCGTGCTCGATGTCGTCAAAGCGTTCGAAGCCGCCAGCGGCCAGCCTGTCCCTTATCGCATCGGCCCGCGCAGACCGGGCGATGTGGCGGCTTGCTATGCCGACCCGCGCCTGGCGATTCAGCTATTGGGCTGGAAAGCCGAGCGTGACTTGGCCGCCATGTGTCAAGACCACTGGCGCTGGCAGAAACACAATCAACAGGGATACGTATGAACTTGAAAGCTTTTTGCAGCGCGGAGGGCGCAAGCTAATGCGGAGCTTCTCAGTCTCACCCATCGAAATGTTTGCCAGCCTCTGGCGCAACCGCGAACTTATCAAGGCCTCGGCCAAGCGCGAAGTACTGGGGCGCTATCGCGGTTCGTTCCTCGGCCTGCTCTGGACATTCTTCAATCCGCTCTTCATGCTTGCGGTGTACACCTTCGTCTTCAGCGTTGTCTTCAAGGCGCGCTGGAACGTTGAGAGCGACTCGAAAACCGAATTCGCCTTGGTGCTCTTTGCTGGCCTGATTGTTTTTAACCTGTTTGGCGAAACTATTAACCGGGCAGCGTCTTTGGTAATCAACAACCCCAACTACGTCAAGAAGGTGGTCTTCCCGCTGGAAATTCTGCCTGTCGTTACTCTGCTGTCTGCACTATTCCACGGGATGATCAGCCTTGGTGTCTGGTTCCTGGCGCATCTGATCTTTTTTGGCTTGCCCCACGCCACTGTGCTTTATCTGCCCTTGATCATCTTGCCGTTCCTGCTGTTCGTTCTCGGCCTGAGCTGGGGGCTGGCATCGCTTGGAGTTTTCCTGCGAGATGTCTCTCAATTCATCGGCACGCTCATTACTGTGTTGATGTTCATGACCCCGATTTTCTACCCCATCACCGCTTTGCCAGAGGAATTTAGGCAATGGCTCTATTACAACCCTCTCACACCCGTTGTTGAGCAAGCGCGAGATGTGCTGTATTGGGGTAAACCACCGAACTTTTTCATGTTGGGTGTTTACACGCTGGTTTCGGCAGTCGTTGCGTGGCTGGGCTTCGCGTGGTTCCAGAAGACGCGGAAAGGGTTTGCCGATGTCCTCTGAAATCGCCATCAAGGTCGAGAACCTAAGCAAGTGTTATCAGATCTACGACCAACCGCGTGACAGGCTTAAGCAGTTCGTGCTTCCGCGAATGCAAAGCCTTGTCGGCTTGCAGCCCAAGCAGTACTACCGCGAATTCTGGGCGCTGAAAGACGTCTCGTTCGAGGTCAAGAAAGGCGCTGCTGTAGGCATTGTCGGTCGAAACGGTAGCGGCAAGTCCACCTTGCTGCAGCTGATCTGTGGAACACTATCGCCGACACGCGGGCTAGTTGAAGCCAACGGCCGCATCGCTGCATTATTGGAGCTTGGATCGGGGTTTAATCCAGAGTTTACAGGCCGTGAAAATGTTTATTTAAACGGTTCGATTCTTGGCATAGAAAAAGAGCGGCTCGACGAAAGGTTCGCCGATATCGAGAAGTTTGCAGATATAGGGAATCATATTGATCAGCCGGTGAAAGCATACTCCAGTGGAATGTTTGTGCGACTTGCTTTTGCCGTGCAAATGCATCTTGAGCCGGAGATACTGATCATCGATGAGGCACTTTCTGTTGGGGATCAGTTCTTTCAGGCAAAGTGCTATGCGGCAATCCGTTCAATGATGGATCGCGGCACAACTGTACTATTTGTTTCCCACTCCGCAGCTACTGTCAAGGTGACCTGCCCGGTTTTTCCGAGCCATTCATTCCTGTAAGACGGCCGGGTTGGGGATTGAATGATATTGCTGTTTG
>JAIERT010000312.1 GCA_019746735.1 Burkholderiaceae bacterium
CCAGGTCGTCGGCCGCGCCGATGCGGGTGTGGATGGCGTCGATGGGGCCGAGGCGGCAGGCACTGGCCGGCACATACGAGCCCATGGACGCCAGCAGCACGATGAGGGCCACCTGGCGCATGTACGTCGACTTACCGCCCATGTTCGGGCCGGTGATGATCTGCATGCGCTGCTTGAGCCCGAGGCGCGTGTCGTTGGCGATGAAGGCACCGGAACTGGTCTCGGCCAGGCGGGCCTGCACCACGGGGTGGCGGCCGGCCGTGATCTCGATGCAGGGCTCAGCCACGAACTGAGGGGCGCACCAGTCCAGCGTGAGCGAGCGCTCGGTCAGCGTGCACAGCACGTCCAGCGTGGCCAGCGCCTTGGCCGTGCGGGTGAGCGCAGGGATGTGGGGCTCGAGCTGGTCCAGCAGCTGTTCGTAGAGCCATTTCTCCCGGGCCAGCGCGCGTTCCTGTGCGGAGAGCGCCTTGTCCTCGAAGGCCTTGAGCTCGGGGGTGATGAAGCGCTCGGCGTTCTTGAGCGTCTGGCGGCGGCGGTAGTCCTCGGGCACGCGGTCCAGGTTGCTGGACGTGACCTCGATGTAGAAGCCGTGCACCTTGTTGTACTGCACGCGCAGGTTGGCGATGCCGCTGCGCGCGCGCTCGCGGGTCTCGAGCTCGAGCAGGAAGCCGTCGCAGTTGGTCTGGATGGCGCGCAGCTCGTCGAGCTCGGCGTCGAAACCGTGGTTGATCACGCCGCCGTCGCGCACCAGGGCCGCCGGCTCCGGCAGGATGGCGCGCGCCAGCAGTTCGGCGCAGCCCGCGGGCGGGCGCAGCTGCCCGGCGATCTGGCCCAGCAGTCCCGTCTGGCTCTCCAGAACCGGCGAGAGTTGCTCTGTTTTTTGTAGCGTCTGCTGCAGGGCCACGAGTTCGCGCGGGCGCACCTGGCGCAGGGCGATGCGCGCGGTGATGCGTTCCACATCGCTGCAGCCCTTGAGCTGTTCGCGCAGCTTTTGCCAGGGACCGGCGCGCAAAGACGTGATGGCGTCGAGCCGGGCCTGGGCCGGGCCGCGGTCACGCGCCGGTTCCAGCAGCCAGCTCTTGAGCAGGCGGCTGCCCATGCCCGTCATGCAGGTGTCGAGCAGGGAGAAGAGGGTGGGGCTGTCCTCGCCGCGCAGGGTCTGCACGAGCTCGAGGTTGCGGCGCGTGGTCTGCGGCAGGTTGATGAGCTGGTCCTTGCGCTGCACGCGCAGGTTGTGCACATGGCTCAGCGCCCGGCCCTGGGTGTGTTCGGCATAGGCCAGCAGGGCGGCACCGGCCGCATGGGCCTGGGGCAGCTCGGCCGCGCTCCAGGCGGCCAGGCTGGCGGCCTTGAGCAGCTCGAGCAGCTTGGCCTGGCCCAGGGCCGGGTCGAACTGCCATTCGGGGCGCAGCGCCAGCGTGATGCCCGTGCTCAGCCGCAGCTCCTGCAGGCGCTGCTCGAAGACCGGTGTGCAGCCCGCGCTGTAGAGCAGCTCGCCGGGGGCGATGCGGGCTAGCCACTCGGGCAGCTCGTCCGGGCTGCATTCGGCCAGCTGCACCTCGCCCTGCGTGACGCTGAGCCAGGCCAGGCCCACAGTGTTGCGCGGGCCCTGGTGCACGGCGAGCAGCAGGGACTCGCTCTTTTCATTCAGCAGGGCGCTGTCGGTCAGCGTGCCCGGCGTGACCACGCGCACCACCTTGCGCTCTACCGGCCCCTTGGAGGTCGCCACATCGCCCACCTGTTCGCAGATGGCCACTGACTCGCCGAGCTTGATGAGCCGGGCGAGATAGGTCTCGACCGAGTGGAAGGGCACGCCGGCCATGACCACGGGCTGGCCGGCCGACTGGCCACGCTGGGTGAGCGTGATGTCGAGCAGGCGCGCGGCCTTCTCGGCGTCGGCAAAGAAGAGCTCGTAGAAATCGCCCATGCGATAGAACAGCAGGGTGTCGGGGTACCCGGCCTTGAGGGCCAGGTACTGCTGCATCATGGGGGTGTGGGGGGCGAGATCGACCGCAGAAGACATATCGCGACGAGTCTAAGCCAAGGCGGAATCGCTCTGCGCGGCGTCACGCAGCGCACGCTCCAGCACCTGGGCCGGCTGCACGCCGGGCAGCCAGTGCCGCCCGATGCGGAAGGCGGGCACCGCGCTCACGCCCTGGGCACGGGCCAAGGCCAGCGCCTGCGCGTGCGCCTCGCGGTAACGGCCGTCGTGCAGGGCGGCTTCGAAATCCACCGCATCCAGGCCGGCCTGTCGGGCGATCTGCGTCAGCACGTCGACGCGCCCGATGTCCTGGTCGTGCTGGAAGAAGGCCCGCAGCACGCGGTCGTTGTAGTCGTGGCCGCGGCCGTGGGCGCGGGCGAACTGGTAGCCCTGCCAGGCCAGCGCCGTGTAGGGCTGCGGTGAGACGGTGGGCAGCTTGAGGGCCACCCCGAAGCGCGCCGCCACAGGGTAGACCGACTGCGGCCAGACCGTCTGCAGGTAGCTGTCTTCGGGACGCAGCGTGGGGGTGGGATGCGGGCGCAACTCAAAGGGCATCCATTCGATGTCCACCGGCCCGCCGAAAGCCTGCACGGCCTCCAGCAAAGGCTGCTCGGCAATCATGCAGAACGGGCATACAAAATCAGACCAGACCTGGACCTTGACCACCTTGAGAACTCCTGGGGAATGAAAGGGTGCGCAGCCCGGCTCCCTCTTCAAGGGGCGGGGCGTGTGCCGAGGCGCCGAGATTAGCGCATCGGGCGTGTCTTCCGAGGCCGCGGATCGCCAGCACTGGTCCCTACCCGTGGGCCAGGCCCCGCGCGGGGCGCCGGCTCAGGCCGGCAGTGTGCGCACCCCCAGGTAGATGCTGAGGAAGTCCTGCCCGCGGCGGTCGATGCCGGCGGCCACATGGCCCAGGGGTAGCGCGGCGTGCTCCTGCAGCAGCGTGTCCAGCGCAGCCGCAGGCACGCCGAGGTCCTGTCCGAGCTGGCGCAGCAAGCCCGTGGCGTCCGCCAGCCGCAGCGCGGTCTGGTAGAGATTGATGTCGCAGGAGTGGCGTGCGCTGCCGGCCTCGTGCGCTTCCAGGTAGAGCATGGGCGCGCGCGGCGCGCGCATGCTGCCGCGCTGCACCAGCGCATTGGCTGTGCTCAGGGCCAGGCTGGTTCGTCCCGGCGGATGCAGGGCCTGGATGCGCTGGACGATCGCGTAGGCGGCCCACTGGGGATGGAGGTGGTACTCGGCCTGGGCATAGGCCGCGGAACCTGCCTGCCACTTGATGCCGTAGTGCAGCAGCACCGGGTCCGGGCCCAGCGTGCCGGCCCGCATGCGGGCGCGGATCGGGTCCCAGAATTCCAGATAGGCCTTGTAGAGCACCTGGCCCTCGCCGGCCTCGACGCTCAGGCCCAGCGTGTTGGCGGCGGCGGCGCGTTGAAGCAGTGCGTCAGCCGCGGCTTGGGGCAGCCCCCACTGCTGCACCAGCCAGTCGATGAAGCGCGCCGCGGGGAAGTCGCGTGTCTGCCAGCCCAGCAGCAAGCGGTCGTCCAGCAGCTGTCCGGGCAGCAGCTTGAAAGAGACCTCCTGACCACAAGGCAGGTCGAGGGCCTGGGCCGCTTCAAGCAGTTGGTCTGAGGCCGTGCGAGGCATGCGTAACTTTCACACTTTTTAACAATTGGCAAAGCATTTACACATTTGGTTACATATACCGGGCGCGATGCGTACACGGAACTATGTCGATATGAACAGACGTTCTTACCGTTCGTCAGTTGCTCCGAGATCGCCTCGTGCGCGCTGTTGCAAACCCTTGTGCTGTCACATGCTTGTTCAAATAATCGCGCGAAGTTGGGGGTAACAGTTCGTATCTCTTGTTTCTGCCGGATCGTTTCCGATCGGCAGGGGGAACGTACTGCAATGCCCTCGAAGGAGGAGCCATGTTGCAGTCCCTGCGCGCGCTTTCCCGTCTGGTGCCGACGCGGCTTACGCGTATGTTGCACCAGGCCTTTGGTCGGTCGACACCGGCTCCGGGCCTGACAGCCCACAAACCCCGTCACGCACGGCGCGCGCCTCACAAACGCGCGCCGTTTTCCATGGAGGCCGTGGAGCCGCGCCTGCTGCTCTCGGCCGACATCAGCTATGCCATCGCACCGGGCAGCAACAGCTATGTGATGAACGCCTATGACAACGGCGGCGGCGACATCCGGATCCGGCTGCAGACCTCTAACCTCGCGTCCACCCTGGGCTATGCCAGCGTCGCCGGTTCAGGCAATGTCTTCAACCTCTTTGCCTCCACCGGCGGGGGCGGCGATGCCGATGCGCTGGCGCAGGCCCTGCAGAGCGACAGCATCACGCTGGACCTCGAGAGCTTCGAGCAGTTCCTCAACCCCCTGCTGGACGACAGCGACACGCTGACGATCAATTTCACGGGCGGCTACCAGGACCTGTTCGGCGACAACTTCATCCTGGACGGCATCGCCGATCTGGACTTCGGTCTGGCCATCTGCACCGATGCCGACATCAGCGTGCCGGGCTCGGTGAACCTGCAGGCCGAGAACATTGCGCTCGAGATCGAGCGCGTGGGGCGCGGCCTGCCCGTGTCGGACGATCTGCTGGCCATGCTGCCTGCTGCGGCGGCCGAATGGATGGCGCAGGACTTCCTGGCCATCTCCAGTGCCAACCTCGACGTGTCGGGCGTGCTGACCGCGGCGCAGAACGTGACGCTCACCGCCGTCAACGACATCGTGCTCAGCAACGACAGCCTGGGCCTGGGCCCGCTGCAGCTGGCGGTGATCGGCGCTGTGGCCTCGGCCGAGATCGACATCGGCAGCGGCGCCGACATCACGGCCGGCGCCGCCATGACGGCCACGGCGCGTTCGCATGTGCAGGCCGTGGCCTCGCTCGCGGGCCTGGCCAGCAAGGACAACACGGACACCGATGCGGCCGTCGCGGCCGTGCTGGTCATCAACGATGCGGCGGTGCGCGTGGGCGGCACGGCCCAGCTCGACGTCACCGGTGCGCTGCAGCTCGTGGCCGACAACCGCACGGTCGGTGTCGCCATGGCCGATGGCGGCCAGAGCGCCGGTGCCACGTTGGGCCTGGCCCTCGTCACGGGCAGCACCGAAGCCTCGATCCGCGGCAACGCCAGCGTGCAGGCCGGCAGCCTGCGGGTGGCCGCGCTGACCGAGAACACCATGAGCGCCGTGGCCAAGGCCTCCGAAGGCGGCGCCACCGACGGTGGCAGCACGGGCGACACGCCCAACAACCAGTCGCAGCAGGCCCTCCAGGACCACGAGGCCTCCACCTCCGACGGCGATCTGACCCTGGGCGGCGCGGTGGCCGTGGGCGTGCTGGAGAACAGCACCGAGGCCATTGTCGACAGCGCGGCGGCCGTGATCAGCGCCGGCCTGCTGGACATCGAGGCGCGCAACATCGGCCTGGCCCAGACCGTGGCCGACGGCAGTGCGACGGTCATCGGCGACAGCAATGCCACGGCCGTGGGCATTGCCGCCTCGGTCGGCGTCGGCGTGGTCCACACCAACGCCTGGGTGGGCGGGGCGGGCGCCACGGCGGGCGCGCTCAATGTGCATGCGCTGGCGGGCCAGCGCGGCCTGAACTTCGCTGCCGCCGATGTGGACGACGGCGCCAGCGACGAGAAAATCGAGATCTACCGCGGCGGCCATGGTCTGAAAACCGGCGATGCCGTCAAGTACGAGCAGGGCAGCGCCGGCGCCTTGCTGGGCGGCCTCAACGAAAGCGACACCTACTACGTGAAGGTGCTGGACGACGGCCGCATCACCCTGCACAACAGCGCCGAGGATGCCGAGAGCGGCAGCAACGCCATCGACCTCACGGCGGCCGGTGGTGAGGGCCACCGCCTGGTGGCGCAGGACAAGACCAGCCGCTACACGGTCTCCGCCGTTTCGGGGGCCAGCGGCGGCGACACCGGTGTGGCCGGCGCCCTGGCCTTGGGCGTGGTCGTGACCGGCTCCTCCGCGGAACTTCGGGCGAACACCCTGGTGACGGTGACCGGCGGCGCCGTGAGCTTCAAGGCCGAGAACTTCATCGAGAGCAGCGTCAAGGCCTCGGGCAAGCAGGAGGCGGAAAGTGCCACCACGGGCGTGGGCGCGGCCTTCGCGCTCAACGTGGCCATCACCGATACCGATGCGCTGATCGGCAGCAACGCCAACCTCAGCGGGGCCGGCGCGCTGGAGCTCAGTGCGGCCAGCCACAGCAAGGTGGACACGCGCGTGGAAGGCGGCGCGGCCGGCGACACGGCCGTCACGCCGGTGATCGGCATCACCGTGGCCAGCAACGAGACCCTGGCCGGCCTGGGCACGAACAGCGGTGCGGACACGGACCTCGGTGGCGCGGTCACCGTCAGCGCGGCACACGCCGGCTCGGCCAGCACCGAGGTGGAAGGCGACACGACCTCGGGCAAGACCGGCGTGGGCATCTCGCTGGGCCTGACCATCGCCACCGATGTGGTCAGCGCCACGACGGCGCGCGACCTGATCGCCGGTGGTGCCGTGGCCTTCACGGCGCGCTCCACGGGCGCGGCCAGCACCAAGGCCAAGGCCAGCGTGGCCGGCGGTGCCCAGGCCGATGAGGACCCGGATGCGGCCGAGTCGGAAGGCGGCGTCAACAAGAAGAAGGATGACAACCGCAACTTTGCCGACCAGCGCGCCAGCAGCAAGGGCGGCAGTGGCAAGACCGGGACGACCGACAGCGCCGACGCCGGCGCGTCCGACGAGAACGGCCAGAGCCAGAAGGTGCAGGTGGCCGGTGCGGCCGCCATCACCGTGGCCGAGTCCACGAGCACGGCCGCCATCCTCGATGGCTACGACCTCGATGCCGGCAGCGCCACCGTGAGCGTGCGCGCCGAGAACAACACCGACGCCCAGGCCGTGGCCGACGCCAGCACCGTGGGCCCCATGGTCAAGTTCAATCCCGCCGACGAGGGCGTGGTGGACTACGACAACGAGACCATCCTGGTCGGCAGCGCCAGCGGCCTGGCCACCGGTGATGCCGTGACCTACGCGCCCGCCGATGGCGGCAACCCCGTGGGCGGCCTCGAAGACGGCGAGACCTATTACGTGCGCCTGGTCGGTGACGACAAGGTGGCCTTCTACGACACGAAGGAACATGCCGAGGCTGGCGGCAGCGAAGGCCGCGTGGACCTGACCCTGGCCGAGGAGGAAGACGAGCAGCCCACGGGCGAGGGCCACAAGCTCAATGTGGGCCCGGGCGAGGGCACGGGCGTGGGCATTGCGGTGGCGGTCAACGTGGGTGTGGTCGACAACCTGGCCCGCGTGGGCAATGGCCACATCACGAGCGGCGGCCTGACGGTCGAGGCCGTGATGGCCGAGGTCGACGGCGACAGCACCCACACCTTCCTGGCCGAGGCCACCTCGGGTGCCAGCGCCGGTGACACCGGCGTGGCCGGTGCGCTGGCTGTCAATGTGGGCCTGAGCAAGGCGCGCGCCCTGGTGGCCGATGGCGCCGAGCTCACGGTGGATGGCGATGTGACCCTGCGGGCCGCGAACCAGGTGTCCAACACCGCCAAGTCCGGCGCCAAGGCCGAGAGCCTGGGCAGCATCGGTGTCGGTGCCTCGATTGCCGTCAACGTGGGCGAGACCGACACCCAGGCCCTGCTGGGCCAGCTGGTGGCGGCCCATCAGCTCACCAACCTCACGCTGGAGGCCATGTCCTCCAACGCCATGCGGACCACGGGCACAGGCGGCGCCAAGGGCGACACAGCGGTCACGCCCGTGATCGTGGTGGCCGTGGGCGACAACGACACGCTGGCCGCCATCGGCACGGGCGGCACGCTCGCCGCCGACGGGGACATCACCGTCAGCGCCAGCCACGAGGGCCGCTCGCAGGCCGAGGCGGAGGGCGACACCGAATCGGGCGACACGGGCGTGGGCATCTCGCTGGCCATCAATGTGCTGACCGACAGCGCCGTGGCCACCACGGGGCGCGACCTCACCGCCGGCGGTGCCGTGGCCTTCACGGCCCAGACCGCCTCCGCCAGCCGCGCCAAGGCCAAGGCCAGCGTGGCCGGTGCGGCCGACGAGGAAGCCAATGATCCGGACGGCGACCCGGAGAGCGGCGAGGACGGCAAGAACGTCGACCAGAAGGTGGCGGGCCAGACCAGCTCGGCCAACCAGCGGTCCACGGGGGCGGGCGGCAAGGGCAGCGGCGACACCAGCAATGCCAGCGCCGAGGCCACGGGGGGCAGCGGCAGCGGCGACAGCGGCTCGGGCACCAAGATCAGCGTGGCCGGCGCGGTGGCGGTCAATGTGGTGCACAGCACCTCGAACGCCTCCATCGGCGCAGGCATCGACATCACGGCGGGCACCAGCAGCGCCGATGGTACGGTGAGCCTGCTGGCCGAGAACAACACCGACGCCGAGGCTACGGCCGACGGCAGTGCGACGGTGGGCGAGGGCGGCACCTCGGTGGGTGCAGCCGTCGCGGTCAATGTGGCCACCGTCGTCAACCGTGCCAATGTGGACGGCACGGCCAGCGTCACCGCCGACGGCTTCAGCGCGCGCGCCATCGCGCAGACGCGCGAGACGGCCGTCGAGCCTGAATCCAACCCCGTGGTGGACACGGACGAAGACACGATCTTCATCGGCAACGGCCACGGCCTGTCCACGGGCGACAAGGTGACCTACCAGCGCCCGGACGGCGCCGATGCCGACGACGAGATCGGCGGCCTGGACGACGGCACCGACTACTACATCATCGTGGGCGAGGGCGGCCGCATCCAGCTGGCCGAGACCGAGGAGAAGGCCCGCGACGGCGAGGCCATCGACCTGGAAAGCGCGGGCGCCGGCACCGGGCACAAGCTGGAGCCCGATTTCCTGAAGTTCGCCGACGACATCGTCTTCAATCCAGCCGGCAACGTCGTCACGCTCAAGCCGGCCGAAGGCCACCACCTGCAGACCGGCGATGCCGTGCGCTACGGCAGTGCCGTTGGCGGCGCCGACAATGTGGGCGGCCTGACCGACGACAACACCTACTACGTCATCCTGCTGAGCGACGGCAGCATCCAGTTGGCCGCCAGCCGCGAGGACGCGCTCAAGGGCCAGGCGCTGGCGCTGTCCAGCGCGGGCACGGGCGATGCGCACGTGCTGCGTGATGCCACCCATGCCTTCTCGGCCCAGGCCCGTTCCGGTGCCAGCGGCGGCAAGACCGGCGTGGCCGGTTCGGTGGCCATCCAGGTGGCCAACCTCGACGCCGAGGCACGCGTGTTCAGCGGTGCCCAAGTGCGGCTCACGGGCAACCAGGACGTGACCCTGGCCGCGGCCAGCGCCACTTCTTCCCACGTGAAGGCCTACCCCAACGGCCCGGCCGGCGGAACCTCGCTGGGCGTGGGTGCATCCTTTGCTCTCAACATCGTCGAGAGCGATGTGCTGGCCGAGGTGCAGGACGGGGCCACGCTGGAAAACACCAGCGGCACCTCCGGCGCCGTGTCGGTCACGGCCGACTCGGCCCACACCCTGACCACCTCGGCGCTGGCCGGTGCCAATGCCAGCGAAGGTGACGCCATCAGCGGCGCCGTGGCCATCGCCGTGAGCGACCACGACGTGGCGGCCCGCCTGGGTGACGGCACCGACCTGCAGGCCAGCGGCGCGCTGACCGTCACGGCCCACCACAGCAATCTGCTGGAGACACGGGCCGACGGCGAGGCCGGCGGCAAGGGCGTGGGCATCGGCGTGGCCATCGCCGTGGCCGTGGCCGTGGACACGGCCGAGGCCAGCGTGGACGGCAGCATCATCGTGGGCGGTGACGCCACGGTGGAGGCCAGCGCCATCGTCAAGAGCCTCAACGAGACCAAGGCCAGCGCCAAGGGTGCCGAGGGCGGAGACGAAGAGAACGAACAGAAGAGCGCCGACGACCAGAGCGCCGAGAAGACCGAGTACGGCAAGAGCAAGACTTCCGGGGATTCACGCGCGCAAGGCGTGGACTCCAGCCAGACCAGCGCCAACAGCAAGGCCAACCAGGGTTCGCAGGAGGCGACCGACGCCAACAACAACCCTAACAACTCCAATGCCGCTGGCGACGGCCAGACCGGCCAGTCCTCCAACATCAAGGTGGGCGCGGCCATCGGCGTCAGCGTGCTGGACATCGACGCCCAGGCCATCGTGCGTGATGGCGCCGTGCTGCAGGCCGATGGCGCCGTGGCCGTGCGGGCCATCGGTGAGACCGATTCCACCATCAAGGCCATCGGCCTGGCCTTGGCCGAAAGCGTGCCCGAGGAAGAGGGTGAAGGCGGCGGCGGTGGAGGGGGCGGCGGTGGCGGAGGCTCGTCCAGCGGCAGCACCGCCGTCGGTGCCGCCGTGGGTGTCAACGTCGTCGTCGCCCAGACCAAGGCCAGCATCGACAACGCCCAGGTCACAGGCAGCGGCATCACGGTCGAGGCCGGTACGCCCGAAGGCGAATCCAGCGATCTCATCACCTGGGCGCTCGCCGGTGCGGGGGCGCAGGGCAGCGGTGGCGGCAGCAGCAACGCGGTGGCTGGCGGCATCGCCGTCAATGTGGGCGTGTTCGACACCGATGCCACGGTGGCCGACGGGGCCGACCTGCAGTCTTCCGGCGACATCGATGTGCTGGCGCGCAACGACGTGGGCTCCCAGGCCCTGGCGGCCGCAGGGGCCGGCTCCATCGGCGGCAGCGGCGGCGCCGGGGTGGGCGCCTCGGTCTCGGTGACCGTGATCACCCAGGACACCCTGGCCCGTCTGGGCAACGGCGACACCGATGCGGCGGGCGCCATCACGGTGCAGGCCGAGAGCTCGGTCGGCGCACTGGCCCTGGACCTGCCCCTGCTCGACGATGACCTCTATCTCAGCGGCGTGGCCATCGGCGGCGCGGTGTCGCAGGGCGGAACGGCGGTGGCGGGCTCCTTCGTGGTGGGTGTCTATGTGACGCACACCGAAGCGGCGGTGGCGAACGACGCCCAGATCAACCAGCGTGACCTCTACACGGCCACGACGGCGCAGGACGTGGCCGTGCGCTCCGAGGCCACGCAGAACGTGCAGAACGTGGCCGGCGCGCTGTCGGTCAGCCTGCAGGGCACGGGCGTGGGCGCAGCCATCGACGTGCAGGTGCTCACGCTGGACAGCAAGGCCCATATCGGCGGCGGCGCCGATGTGGAGGCCGGCGGCAGCGTGGTGGTGGAGGCTTTTGCCGACCAGGAGCAGCTCTCGGTCACGGCCAATGCGGCCATCAGCGGCAGCGGCTCGGGCATCGGCGGGGCGGGGCGGTGTCCATCATCGTGGACGTGAACCACACCCATGCTTCCATCGGCGACGGCGCGGGGGTCCATGCCCAGGGCAATGTCATCGTGCAGGCGGCGGCCGACACGGACCTGCTGGGCATTGCCGGCAACGTCTCGGTGGGCGGCAGCGGTGCCGCCTTCGGCCTGTCGACCACGGTCTTTGTCCACGTCGACGAAGTCCAGGCCTGGATCGGCAACGGTGCGCAGATCACGGCGCGCGGCAACGACGGTACCCATGCCGTGCAGACCGGCGAACGCGACGGCAGCGGCAACCGCACGACCGAGGCCGCACGCGGCCTGGCCGTGACGGCCACGTCCTTCGAGGACGTCCAGACCATCGCCGTCGGCTTCTCCGGCGGCTCGTCCTTTGGCATCGGCGGATCGGTCACGCTCAATGTGCTCGACGAGACCACCGAGGCCTGGCTGGGCGAGGGCGTGTCGGTCAACAGCGACAACATCGGTGCGCACGCCAGTCAGGACGCGTTGCTGCGTGCCAGCGATGCGACCGACATCTTCTCCATTGCCGGTGGCGCCCAGTACGGCGGCACGGGCGGTATCGGCGCCGGCATCGATATCGGGGTGATCCACAAGACCACACGGGCCTGGATGGCCGATGACAGCGAGCTGCAGGTGCGTGACGATGTGCGCGTGGAGGCCACGAGTGACGAGAAGATCTTCTCGGCCGCGGCCAATGCCGGGGTCGGCGGTTTTGCCGTGGCCCTGTCGGCCGGCATTTACAGCGTGAACACCACCACGCGCGCGGCCATCGGTGACGACGGCGCACCCGGTGGCGCCAGCGTGACGGCTGGCGGCGACGTGGATGTCAGCGCTGCTGGCACGGCGGGCTTCGTGCTGCTGGCGGGCAGCGTGGGTGTGGGCACGAGTTCGGCCGGTGTGGGCGCGGCTAACACCACCCTGGTCCACAACGACACGGTCGAGGCCCTGATCGGCGCCGGCGCCAGCGTCACCGCCACGGGTGATGTGGACCTCGATGCGATGTCCAGCGAGAGCCTGCTGACCGTGGTGGCCGCGGGTGGGGTGGGTTCCACGGTGGGTGTGGCCGGCTCGGCTCCTGTGCAGGTGATGAACGAGACCACGCGGGCGGCCATCCGCGATGGTGCGGACGTCGAGGCCAACGATGTGGACCTGCTGGCCCAGTCCACCACCAGCCTGATCGGCATCGGCGGCACGGTGGCCGTGGGCGGCACGGCGGGCGTGGGCGTGGGCGCCGAAGTGCTGGCGCTGAGCAAGACCACCGATGCCTACATTGGCGGCGCCGATGTGACGGCCACGGGCGATGTGCGCGTGCGCGCCGCGTCCAGCGAAGGCCTGATTGCGGCGGCGGCAGCCGGGGCCGTGGGCGGCACGGCGGGCGTGGCCGGCTCGGCCGGCGTGCTGGTGGTCAGCCCGACCACGCGCGCCTGGATCGGCAACGACAGTGGTTCCCTGAGTTCGGGCGTGGCCCGGGTCCATGCCGACGGCAACGTCATCGTCGACGCGGCATCGGACACCGAGATCGACCTCATCGCCGGGGCGGTGGGTGTGGGCGCGACCGTGGGCGTGGGCGCTGCTGCGGCCGTGACGGCCGTCAGCAAGGTGACCGAGGCCTATATCGGCGCGAATGCCGAGGTGACAGCCCTGGGCCTCGGTGCCAGCGGCACCACGGCCAGCCTGGGCAGCTTCGGCAACGCCCAGTTCCTCAACAACGTCGACCCGGACAACAGCGACCTGAGCTCGGTCCAGGTGGACGACGAAGGCCAGCTCGTGCGCGTGATCTATGAACGCGACGAGAACGGCGATGTGGTGCTCGATGGCGAGGGCGATCCCGTGGTGCTGCAGGTGATCCCGGTCAGCGGTATCGATCTCGCACCGCCTTCGGACCTGATCACCGATCTGGGCGATCCTTCGGAAGAATCCGACAACGACGCGCCCAGCGGCAACATCCTCAAGGATAGACAGCGCGAGGTCGCCAGCGGCAGCGTGCGCGGCCTGGCCGTGACGGCGACCAACAAGGACAGCGTCGAGTCCCTGGGCATCTCGGTGGCCGGTGGCTATGTGGGCATCGCCGTGGGCGGTGTGGTCAGCGTCAACGAAAGCCAGACCAACGCCTACATCGCCAGCGGCGCGCGCATCAACGAAGACAACACGGGCGCGCATGCGGGCCAGGACGTGCTGGTGGCTGCGGCCAACGACTACCACCAGATGGGCCTGGTCGGCTCGATCGGGGCCGGCCTGGTGGGCGTGGCCGCGAATGCCGACGTGACCGTCACCTCGGCCACGACCAAGGCCTACATCGACGACGGGGCCCATGTGAACGCGGCCGACAGCGTGGCGGTCACGGCCGACAACCACCAGGACGTGCAGTCCTTCGCCTTTGCGGCCTCGGCCGGCTTTGTAGGGGTCAGTGCGCCCTTCTCGGTCGTGGTGATCGCGTCCGACACCCAGGCCTGGATCGGCAACGATGCGGCCAGCCTGGCCACGGGCGCGGTGGTCAACGCCGGTGGCAATGTGCTGGTGCGCGCCACCGACGAGACCGAACACTTCACCATCTCGGGCGCGCTGGCCGCCGGTGCCGGCGGCGTGGGCGCCACAGTGGCCGTGGTCACCATGGACAAGAGCACCCAGGCGGCCATCGGCGACTACGCCACGGTCAATGCCCTGGCCGGTGGCGCCGACGTGAACGGCGTGGCCACCGGCGTCGTCGAAACCGATGGCGACTTCACCCGTGCCGGCGTGCAGGGCGTGGTCGTGCAGGCCGAATCCAGGGAGCAGCTCTTCGCGCTCTCGGTGGCCGGTGCGGCGGGCGCCGTCGGTGTGGCCGGTGCGGTGGGCGTGCAGGTGGTGGATTCGGACACCACGGCCAGCATCGGCGCCAACGCGCGCATCAACCAGAGCGGATCGGCCGAAGCCGACCAGTCCGTCTACGTGAACGCGCTCAACGAGGTCAGCGCCTTCGCCTTCGACGGCGGCCTGGCCGGTGGCGTGGGTGCGCTGGCCGGCGGCATCAACGTGGGCATGGTGCGCAACGACACCCGGGCCCTGGTCGAGGACGGGGCCCAGATCCGGGCCCGCCACGACGTGGAGGTGAATGCCCTGGCCAACCGCGACATCGAGACCGTGGTGATCAGCGGGGCGCTGGGCGGCCTGGCGCTGGCCGGCTCCATCTCGGTCTGGAGCGTCGGTGATGCCGTGCGCAGCAACTACGAGGTGCAGCAGAAGGACGAGGACGGCGCCGACGCCGGCACCCAGTCCGAGGATCCCCTGGGCGGCGGCGAGATGGACTCGGCCACCGGCGATGCCGAGGGGCAGTCGGCCAGCTTCAGCGAGGGCATGCGCGGCTACGAGCAGGACGATGGCGCACCGCCGCCGCCCGCCGACAGCCAGGAAGGCAAGCTCAAGGCCCTCAACAACACCGAGGGCCAGCAGGCCGATGTCACGGGCTCGGCGGCCAATCTGATCGATGGCCGAACGGCCGGCCATGCGGCGTCCGGCAAGCTCAATGCCGCGGGTGAGGCGGCCAAGTCCGGCACCCTGGCCCGCATTGGCGACAGCGTGAGCGTCGTGGCCGAGGACAGCGTGCGCGTCACGGCCACCGAGCGCATCGAGTTCACGGCCTTCGCCGGCACCGCCGCGGTCGGTGCCGTGGGCATCGGTGCCGGTATCGCCATCGTCAACATCGGCAGCGCGGTGGAGGCTTCCATCGGCTCGTCCACGATCCAGGCGGGCACGGGCGGGACGGACAGCGTGGTGGTGCAGGCCTCGCTGATCACCGACATCGACGCCCGGGCCTGGGGCGGCCAGGGTGGCGCGGTGGCGCTGGGGGCCCAGGTGGTGGTGGTCACGGACAACAGCACGCAGAAGGCCGGCATCGACGGCAATGCCAACATCCAGCGCGCCGGTGGCGGCCTGCAGGTGCAGGCCCTGGCCAATCGTGAGGCCTATGCGCAGGCCCTGGGTCTGCAGGGAGCGCTGGCCGCGCTGGGTGTGTCGGTCGCCGTGATCGATGTGGGCGGGACGACCGAGGCCTACATCAACGGCGATGTGGGGCAGAGCGCCACGGTCCAGAGCGTGACGGTGCGCGCCCAGTCCGACGCCGACCTCGAAGCCCAGGCCACCCAGGGCGGCCTGAGCGCCGGCATCAGCCTCAGCGGTGCGGTGGCTGTGGCCAATTTCGATCCCACGGTGGAGGCCCGCGTCGGCAGTGCGGCCGACATCCGCGTGAGTGGCCCCATCACCATCGAGGCGTTGAGCACGGCCACGGCCGAGGCCGACGCGCTGGGCATCGCCCTGTCGGGCCTGATCGGCGCCGGGGCTTCCATCTCGGTGGCGCATGCCGCGCCGCAGCTCAGCGCCACGGTCAACGGCCGCCTGCGCAGCACGGGCGGTGGCCATGTGGATATCAAGGGCCGCGCCGATGTGGACGCGCTGGCCGAATCGAACGCGGCCTCGGCCGGCGCGCTGTTCGGCGGCGCCGGCAGCCTCGCGCTGTCGCGCGCGGCGGCCGGGGTGTCGGCCGAGCTGGGCAGCAGTGGCGAGATCGACACCTCGGGCAGCGCGCTGATCCGGGCCGAAGCCATCAACGTCTCCGATGCCGTGGCGCGTGGCCTGGGTGTTGGCATGCTGGGCATTGGTATCAGCTACGCCGATGCCGAGACCGCCGGTGCAGTGCTGGCACGCTCCAACGGCGATGTCGACGCCGGCTCGCTCACGGTCGAAGGCCTGCAGACCAACACCGCCGAAGCCGACGCCTATGCCCTGGCCGGTGGCCTGATCGCGGCGGGCTTCAATATCGCAAGCGTGGACATGAGAGGTACGGTGGCGGCGCGCCTGGGCGGCAGCTCCACCACGCGCGCCACCAACGACGTGACGGTGCGCGCCCAGGCGGCCAATGCCGGTCTGGCCCGGGGCTTCGGCACCACGGTGGGCGGCATCGCCATCGGCGGCATGGATGTCACCGCCAGCCTGGGCAATACAGGCGTAGGCGCCGAAGTCAGCGCCGGCCTGGAGGCGGGTGCCGAGATCACACAGGCGCGCGTGGTGTCCGTCAGCGCCCTGAGCCAGGACACCCTGTATGCCCAGGGACAGGCGGCCGGCGGCGGCCTGATCTCCGTGCTGGGTTCGGATGTGGAGAGCGTCAGCACCCAGACTACCGAGGTTCTGATCGGTGCGGGGTCCGAGATCGACGCCTACGCCGTGAACCTGCAATCCACCAATGTGCAGGCTGCGGATGTACAGGCCGACTCGCTGTCGATCGGTCTGGCCAGCGGTGCCGGTGCCAAGGCCCTGACCATGGTCACGGGCGATGCACTGATCAATGTGGAGGCCGGGGCCGACATCGGCGCCGTGCGCATCACGCTGGTGGCGGACAACAACTTCACCAAGGACCATTACGACACCAGCCTGAGCTCCGCCTCGGCCTCGCTCGGTGGCCTGGACTTCCTCAAGAGCGAAACCCGGGTGGGCACGGAAGCCGATCGCTTCCAGGCCCGCATCAACATTGCCAGTGGTGCCGTGCTGCATGCCGACGGCAACCACGCCGATCCGGGCCTGCTGACCCTGGAGACCCAGACCGATGTCACGGTCTACGACTCGGTGGAGGTGGAATCCTACGGCGGCTTCGCGATCTCCACCGCCGTGTCTCAGGCCTCGGTGGAAACCGATTCCCGCATGGTGATCAACGGCAGCCTGCTAAGCAAGGCCAGCAACATCGACATCGCTGCACGCTCGAATGCAGCCGTGTTCACCGATGCCGACCTGCTCATCGCCACGGCGCTGGGCGGCGTGGCGACGGCCCAGGCCTACAGCACCCTGGACGTGCGCAACACGGTGGAATTCAATGGGGCCACGGTGCGCGGGCAGGACATCAACATCTACGCCGGCCGCGACCTGAACGGCGCACGTAACCTCCTCAACGGCTACTCCAACGGCGAGGTGCAGGCCTACTCTCTGCTGCCCACGATCGGTGTGCCGGTCTCGGAAGTGGTGGTCGACGAGACCAACCGCATCAACCTCAATGGCGCCAGCCAGATCCTGGCGATGAAGAACGCCACCCTGCGCGCGATCGCCGGCCTGGGCAGCTACTTCGAGGAAGGCCAGGTCACTTCCCTGTCCCTGGTGCCCTATGGCATCTCGGTCAGCGAAGACCCGGACGTCGATGTCAGCAACCTGGTGCAGATCGGCCCCGATGCCAGCGTCGAGGCCGGTATCAACAATCAGGCGGTGGTGCGGGTGCTGCCGCGCTTCGTGGGTGGGGTGTCCCAGCTGGATGCGAGCCGCCTCGACACGGCGCTGACTGCCGAGGAAAAGGCCGCACGCAGCCTGTCGGTGGATACCGACTATGTCTTCGCCCGCCTGAACCTCAGCGGCCTGCCGCTCACCCTGCAGACCGGGCTGGCCGACAAGTTCTTCGTGATCAAGCCGCGCGAGCTGGAAACCCCGACCCTGGTCTACAAGAACCTGGTCAACGTGCTGGTGGAACAGCGCGAGCAGGTGCTGCAGTGGATCGCCAACCACGGCACCAATGCCGAGGCCGTGGCGCGCTACCAGGTGCAGCTGGAGCTCATCGACGAGGCGCTGGACGAACTCGGCCTGACCGAGATCATCGACGGCAAGCTCGTGATCAAGGGGTCGCTGGACCTGATCTTCATCGAGATGCCGGCCATCTATGCGGCCCCGGGCTCGGTCTTCATCGACGCCGACAACACGCCCGACCTCAGCGACGTCAAGGCCCGTGCCGGCGCCAAGATTGAGATCTACAACCGCACGCCCTTCCTGATGTCGGTCAACGATGCCGTGATCCAGGACTCCAGCCGGGTGGCGATCAATGCCAGCGGCGAACTGGTGGTGCTCACCCCTGGCCGCGTCTACCTCAACAGCGTGCCCCAGGGGGCGGCCCCCAGCGCTGCCGATGCGCCGGTCATCACCATCACGCAGGACTCGGCCTTCGTTCCGGAGGCCGACCGTGCGAGCTACTACAACTTGAGCCTGGGGTCGGCCATCCCGAGCTACGACCAGGACCTCTACATCGTCGGCGATGTGATCAACGAGAGCGGTGCGGTCAACATCCTCAACGACGATGGCAGCATCATCGTGTCGGGTGAAATCCGTGGTCAGACCATCAACATCAGCGCGGCCAAGGACTTCACGCTCAATAGCGATGGCTGGTTCCACACCGGACGCGATCCGATCCAGTACTTCTTCGACAGGACCTTCCTGTTCCAGCGGGCGCAGAGCGAAGGCTTCTACTGGGAAGACAACGCCGCCGAGGTCGACGTCAGCGGCAGCGGGGGCGTGCAGTCCCTGCTGGACCAGATCAACGCTCAGGGCGCAGCCATCCTGGCCCAGGGCACCATCGCCGTGACGGCGCGCTTCCTCAACATCAACGGCCTGATCCAGAGCGGCGCGCAGACCGTGAGCCTGACGATCGATGCGAGCTTCAACCCCTACGCAGCCTCGATCTGGGCCAACAACGGCGCGCTGATCGGCAGCGATGGCCAGGCCGTGGCCGGCGTGAACTTCGGCAGCGAGCGCATCCCGGTCAAGGCCTACTTCGACTACGCCAAGCAGGCCATCGTGGTCGAGGACATCGTGCCCGAGGGTGGGCGCGTGATCCTGGCGGGCCAGATCCTGAGCACGGGCAACGGCCAGGTCAAGGCGGCCTATGGCCATGCCAGCGTGCACATCACGAACAACAGCAACTACAAGCTCATCACCAACCGCATCGACACCACCAAGGACCGCGTGGGCAAGATCACCCTGATCGACACCGCGCGCATGGATGGTGCCCAGGCGGCCAAGTTCGAATACATCTACAGCGCTGGCCAGATCATCGAGCGCCGCTATGATGGCACGCTGCAGGTCGGCAGTGGCGTGGCGGACACCGAGAGCTTCTCGCGCATTCTTTACAGCCAGATCGGCGGCGACATCGTCCACGACAGCACGAGCACGGTGTTCCAGACCCGTTCCGGCCTGCAGTACGTCTGGGTCAACGGGCAGGAAAGCACGGTGACGATCAAGCACACCTTCCAGACCAATTCCTTCAACCTCTTCGGTGACCTGACGGACTTCGAGGACTGGCTGGTGTCCGATGAGGTGACGCACACGCAGAGCCCGCCCGAGTACCGCACCGGCATGCCGCTGCTGGAGTCCGAGGCCCTGGCCCTGGCTGGCACGGGGGCTTCGCCCGCGGGCAGCGCTGGCTCGGCCTACAGCGTGCGCTTCGTCCAGGTCCAGGACCCGGGTGTGATCATCCAGAACGGCGTGACCACGATCTACCTGCTCCCCAGCACCGGGACCGGCGGCATCGCCGGCCATACCTACCGTGCCCGGTTCGACGGCGATGTCATTCTGTCGGAGCAGAACTACGCCGACACCGAGCGCTGGGACGATCTGGGGGTGCTGCCCGAAGCTGCGGCCACCTACAACAGTGCCTTCGCCAACTACGAACGCATCATTTATTCGCCGGACCAGGTCAGCGGCGGTGGCTGGCTGGAGACCAAGACCATCACCCACATCGAGGACGAGGTCATCGGTCTCAAGGACTACTACATCCACACCCTCAAGGCCGATTACGACATCGGCATCGGCTTCGTGGGCAGCAACAGCTCCAGCATCACCATCACCAGCAAGAAGGACCTGCTGGTGAAGGGGGATATCAAGGTGGCCGAAGGCGGCGAGGTGTCCCTGGGCTCCAACCAGGGCTCGGTGCTCGGCAGCTCGGAGAACATGGTCTACAACGATGCGCCCAATGTGAACGCGGCGGGGGACGTGAAGCTGCTGGTCGATGGCGGCAGCACGGTGCCGGTCAGCGTGACGGCTGGCGGCGATATCGAGATCACCGTGGTGCTCAGCGGTGCGACCGCCAGCCTGGTGGTGGACCAGATCATCAGCACCGGTGGCGATGTGAGCATCGTGGCACGCGACGGCATCACCGGGGTGGACGGCGGCGCGCTCATCCAGGGCAACCGCGTGGACCTGACGGCGGTCAATGGTGACATCGAGGGTGCGGGCGGCAGCGCCCTGCGCATCAACAGCAACATCCTGGGTACGGGCGGCCTGACGGCGGTGTCCGGTGGCGACGTGAACATCATCGAGACGGCCGGTGATCTCAAACTGCTGCGCTCGGACCAGCTCGGCGGCATCTCGGTCCTGGCCACGGGCTCGGCCCGGTTGGCCACGGTCAGCGGTTCCATCGTCGACGCCAACGTCGAACTGGTCGCCCCCAAGGCCATCGGCCTGGGCCTGAGCGAAGCGCAGCGCAACGCCCTGGCCCTGAAGTTCGGTGTCTCGGCCGACTCGCTCAACTACACGGTCTCTCCTGGCCTGTACAGCTACCTCTACCCGCATGCCGAATTCCTCGGCACGGTACCCACGCAGACCGTGGCGGAAAACCTCAACGTCAAGGGCACCAGTATCTACCTGGATGCCAATGGCGGCGCCATCGGCCGCAGCCAGGCGCCGCGCATCGTGGACCTCACGGGCGGCTTCGACAGCCTGAGCGCGCAGGACAAGAGCCTGCTTTCCACGACGGGCGTGTCCGATGTCTACGGCGTGCAGCATGCGCTGTACCGCTACGTCGGTACCAGCGGCCCCATCCCGGATGGCGGGCCGGACAACGACGATCTCTACGAGCAGGACTTCAGCGACACCAGTCTGTGGCAGAAAGTCAGCTACACGGCCACCGGCGCCAGCAAGACTTCGCCCATCCTGCGCAACATCGCGCACGACGGCTATGTACTCGTCGAGTTTAATGATGGCCGTTATGGTCTCTACCAGTACCAGGGGGTCGGCGGCCAGCTCAATCTGGCCACGGAAAACTACAACAACGCCAACCGCTGGGAGAAGGTGCAACCGCGTCCCACCACGGACACCAGCGGCAACGACCTGGTGAACGGCCAGCTTGTGGCCAATATGAACGAAGTCGAGCGCGTGGCCTTTCAGCTGCGCGACGACATCGACGTGGAAAGCGGCGAAGCCGGCGTGACCGGCTACAGCGATGGCGACGTCGCACTCGACGCGACTGAGACCCTGATCGTCCACCGCATTGAGGCGGTAGGCGATATCTATCTGCGCGCAGGCGACCTGATCCGCGATGCCGGTACGGTCGGCCCGACGGACCCCGTGATCGTGGGCGTGGGCAACCTCTTGCTCACCAGCGGCGGACGCATTGGTGGGGAAATGCCGGGCGAAGCGCTGCGCATCGAGATGGGCGGCAGCAGCCGGCTCTACGCCTTTGCGCCGGGCGAGATCAACATCCAGCAGATGGGCGCCACGGGCCTGTACGTGGACAACGCCGCCTCCAGCGGCGACTCGGTCTACATCAAGGCCGAGCTCGGCAACCTCATCATCGAGACCGTGCTGGCCGAGGACCATGCCAGCCTGATCGCCGGCGGCTCCATCCTGGACGCCTTCAACGACGATGCCGCTCCCGAGGTCAACATTGAAGCCGCCACTCTGTACCTGCAGGCCGGCAATAACATCGGTGGCGATGCGGCCCACTTCCTCGATGTGGAGATCGCGGGCGAGATCAATGCCCAGGCCCTGGGTGGCAGCGTCTTCCTGAACAGCCCGGCCCATCTGCGGGTCGGCCTGATCGCCGCGCGCAACGGCACCGTGCACCTGACGACGCGCGAGTCCATCGTCGATCACGACAACGAGGCGACCGCCGACATCGAGGCCCGCAACGTGATCCTGCTGGCCGAAGGCGGCAGCACCGGCACCGATCTCAACCCGCTGGACATCGACAGCTCCTATGGCGGCGTGGCCGGCACCATCACCGTGCTGGCCCAGGGCCGGGTCTTCCTGATCGAGACCGATGGCTCGCCCAACGACAGCGGCGACATGCGCATCAATGAGGTCACGAGTGAAACCACTGACGTGACCCTGCAGGCGCGCAAGGGCTCCATCCTGGATGCCAACGGCGCGCTGGCCAACAACGTCACGGGTGCCAACATCATCCTGATCGCCGACCTGCAGAGCATCGGCACCGCGGGTAATGCGCTGGAGATCAACAGCGGCAGCCCCGCCCCCGGCTGGCTGCATGCCCAGGCGCAGCGCCACATCCATGTCACCGAGACGGCGGGTGCGCTGAACGTCGGTCAGGTGAGGTCGACGGCCGGCAATGTCGGCCTCTCGGTGCGCGACAGCGGGGTAGTGGGTGAAAACCTGCTGCTCGACAGCAGCGCACTGATCGAAGCCCTGTCCACGGCCGTGGGCGAGGGCGACATCACGCTGCGCGCCGGTGATCATGTGATCACGGCCCTGGGCAGCGTCATCCGTTCGGGCCGCCATCTGGTCATCCACAGCGGTACGGGTGACACAGGCAATGTGGACGCCATCGGCACGCTGATCCGCATCGAGGGCGTTCTGGCCTCCAACGAGATCGAGATCGCGGGCGAGCGCCAGTCCGACACCATCGAGCTGCGCCCCGCGAGCGTGCTGGGTCACCTGCGTGTGCTCGGCGACACCGATGGCCTGGCCGGCGGCGACGACCTCTTCATCCTCGATCGCCTGCCCAGCATGACGGCCCTGCGCGACCGCCTGGATGACGGCGTCAGCACCCTGGTGCGCGACGCGGTGGACCTGGACGGCCGCGGCGGCACCGACCGCTATGTGGTCTATACCCACGGCAGTGCCAACGCGCAGGACTACATCGTCAACGTGCTCGATTCGGGCGCCAAGAACGATGGCCTGGACACCCTCGAAATCGAGGGCAGCGAAGAGGCGGATGTCTTCCTGCTGCGCCGCGTGGCCGCCATCACCGAAGGCGTGTCCACCCCCATCGCCGCCAACACCCCGGCCTTCGTGGCCCTGCTGCGCGGCACCCTGGACGAGGTGCGCGACCAGGTCCATGAGCAGGTCGAGCGCATCAACTACGACGAGAACATCAACGCCCGCCTGATCGTGCGCAGCCTGGGCGGTGACGACTACTTCGCCGTGGACGACAACGCCACCCTGACCACGCTGGATGCCGGCGCCGGCAACGACGAGGTGCAGATCGGCCAGATGTACGGCGCCACGCGGGTCTCCACCCCGGGCGGCACCGTGGCCGCGGGCGACGACTTCACGACCATCGAGACCACGGCCGGCTTCCTGAGCCGCGGCGCGAGCTTCGCGCTCACGGCCTACGGCGGCACGGGCCACGACCAGTTCACGGTCTACAGCAACAAGGCCGAGACCCGGCTCGAGGGCAACGACGGCAACGACGTCTTCATCGTGCGCGCCTTCGCCCTGGTGGGCGACGGCAACAAGCTCTCCACCGAGGCCCTGAACCAGGCCATCGGTGGCGAGGGCACCGACACGGTGATGTACAACATCAACGCCCCGGTGGACCTGGACGGCGGCGCGGGCTTCGACAAGGTGGTGGTGCTGCGCACCGAGTTCGGCGACAGCTTCGTCATCACCGACGAGGCCATCTACGGCGCCGGCCTCAACGTCCGCTACGACAATATGGAGTCCATCGATGTCGACGGGCTTGAGGGCGACGATCACTTCTTCATCCGCAGCACCCGTGCCGGCGTGATCACCAACATCATCGGCGGCAAGGGCTCGGACACCTTCGACGTGGCCGGCGACGTGACCGAAGACATCGTGAGCCTGGACCTCGAAGGCCGCAGCGGCGTGATCAACCACGCCGTGTCCTCGGACGATCTGGCCTACGACGGCCTGCTGGCCGGTGGCATCAGCACCATCGTGGCCGGCCCGGCCAGCGGCCAGGTGCTCGTGACCCAGAGCGCGGGCAACACCCAGGTCAACGAGCAGGGCGCCACCATCGACAGCTACACCCTGCAGCTGGCCACCGCGCCTGTGGGCGGCCCGGTCTACATCAACGTCTCGGCCGGCCGCAGCACGCAGGAAGAGGAAGACGGCAGCCCGGCCGGTGACTCCGTGCTGGTCTCGACCGATGGCGTGAACTTCAGTCGCTACCTCACGCTCACCGTCAACGACACCGCGGCCCGCACCATCTGGGTCAAGGCTGTTGACGACGCGCGCAGCGAGGGCGAACGCGTCTACGCCATCAGCCACAGCGCCCAGAGCGTGGACGCCAGCTTCAACCACGTGGCCATCCAGAACGTGCGCGTCACGGTCATGGACAACGACAAGCCCGAGGTCATCATCACCGGAAGCGGCCACACCGAGCGTGTGCTCGAAGGCGACGCCACCACCGGCATCAGCGACAGCTACACCGTGCAGCTGGGCGCCCCCGTGGTCTCGGGCACGGTGACCGTCTCGGTGGCCACCGATGGCCAGGTCACGGTCTCCAGCGCCGACTCGCGTTTCAACGCCGCTGACAACACCCTCACCTTCGACGCCGGCAACTGGAACCTGCCGGTGCTGATGACGGTGACGGCCGTGGACGACACGGCCATCGAGAACACTCTGTTCTCTTCCATCAGCCACACGGCTACGGCGGGCTACGGCTCGGCCAGCTTCCAGGTGCAGGTGGTGGACAACGACAGCGCGGGCGTGCTGATCGACCAGAGCGGCGGCAGCACCCGTGTGGTGACCGATGATCCGGACACCCTGGCCGACGAGGCCGCCTCCGACAGCTACACCGTGCGCCTGACCCAGGCCCCCACGCACGACGTGGTGATCACCGTGCTGCCGGACGACCTGACGCTCACCAACCCCATCCAGCTCACCTTCACGGTGGACAACTGGTGGATCGCGCAGACCGTCACGGTCAACGCGGTCGAACCCCAGCCGCCCATGGAGGGGCAGCCGCTCAAGACCTTCCCGGTCCAGCCGCATGTGCTGGGCGGTGCCATTGCCGGCCCGCTCTTCATCGAAGGCTCGGTGGACGCCGCGGCCGACCGCTCGGTCAAGACCGCCATCATGCTGCCGGGCGAGACCGACGTGCCCCTGCCCAGCACCGTGGTCACGGTGGATGAGAACACCCTGGTCGACACCCTGGTCGTGCACAACGACTCCAGCATCAGCAACGACACGGGCCTGATGGCCGCCGGCAGTTGGTACGACGGCAACGGCGTGCCCAGCACCAATATCTCGGGCCTGGGTCTGGCGGGCTCGGTCTACTTCGGTGAAGAGGCCTTCCCGGGCGGCAAGACCTTTGCCGGCGGCATCACCTTCCGCAATGTCGAGGTGGCCGAAGTGCTGCTGGGCCAGGGCGACGACCACTTCACCGTGACCGACACCTTGTCCACCACGGCAGACCATGGCGGCATCACCATCATCCACGGGGGCGGCAACACCTCGGCCACGGCCGGTGACACCCTGATCGCCACGGGCAGCAGTTCGCCCCTGGTGCTGCTGGGCGACACCACGCAGGACGGCCTGCGCTACAGCGGCGAGTCCGGCGTGGCCTCGACCCACGGCATCCGTTTCGACCATGCGGGCAACGACCTGATCGACGCCTCGGGCTCGGGCCAGAGCGTCACGATCTACGGCGGCGCCGGGCGCGACACCATCTTCGGCAGTGCCGAGGGAGATCACCTGCTGGGCGGCTCGGGCGATGACATCATCTACGGCTTGGGCGGTATCGACCACATCTATGGCGATTCCGGCATCAACCTGTTCTATGGCACAGCCGGAGCAGGCGGTGCCAAGCCCGACGTCATCGTCGTCAACGCCAACAGCAGCGTGCATCCCAACCGCGACGACCTCGTGGCCGGCAGCGACCAGATCTTCGGCGGTGAAGGCGACGACCTCATCCTCGGCGACCATGGCCAGTTCGACCTGGTACCCGGAACCCAGCGCGTGGCGACCAAGGACAACGAGGCCGTCACCGTGGTGCGGACCACCGAGCCCGGCAATGGCGCGGCCGACATCATCCATGGCGACACCGGCAACGACCGCATCCTGGGCGGCAATGGCGCCGACCTGATCTACGGCAGCACCGGCAACGACCTGATCCTCGGCGACCACGGTGTGCTCGTCTTCAACGTTGACGACGACCTCAGCACCCTGGACCTGGCCTATACCAATGACCCGGACGACGGCGGCGCCGGCGACTTCCTCTACGGCAGCGAGGGTGATGACATCATCCTCGGCGGCGCGGGCGACGACATCATCACCGGCGACGCAGGCAGCGACGTGCTGCTGGGCGATCATGGCCGGGTGACCGCCGTGGGCGGTGTGGTGGTCCGCCTGGAGAGCGAGCAGCCGGGCGTGGGTGGCAACGACAACATCTTCGGCTCCACCGGCAACGACTGGATCATCGGCGGCGCGGGTTCGGACCGGCTCTCGGGCGACGAGGGCGACGACGTGGTGGCTGGCGACAACGCCGTCCTGGACTTCGTGGGCGTGGGCATCCTCACCACCACCGACCCGACCGAGGGCGGCGGCGATGTCATCGTCGGCGGCATGGGCCGCGACGTGCTCTTCGGCGGCACCGGCGCCGACCTGATCTACGGCGACACCGAGTTCGACACCCGTGACCTCGAGACCGGCGACGTGGCCCCGGCGGGTGACGACGACGTGATCTTCGGCGACCACGGCAAGGTGGACCTGAACCTGCCGGCCAACATCAACTTCCTGTCCATCGACATCGGCGCCAACGACGGCGGCGGTGACGACGTGGTCCATGCCGGCGGCGGTGACGACATCATCATCGGCGGCCAGGGCAACGACCTGCTGCGTGGCGACGCCGGTGACGACGACCTGATCGGCGGCACCAATGTGCCCTTCGGCGCCGACGGCGACGACACGATGTACGGCGGCGACGGCGGCGACGCCATGCTGGGCGACAACGGCAGCATCCTGCGCACCTTCAACGCCACGGGCGACGACTGGGTGCGCACGCCCTTCGGCACCATCGTGCGCACCCTCATCCGTTATGACGACCTGGATCTGGTCGACGGCGACGACATCATGTACGGCGACGGCGGCACCAATGAGATCTGGGGCCAGCGCGGCAACGACACCCTGTTCGGCGGCGAGGGCGACGACGAGATCATCGGCGGCCTGGGCAGCGACACCCTGCACGGCAATGGCGGCCACGACGTCATCCTGGGCGATATGGGCATCATCACCCGTGCCTACAACCCCGACGGCAGCGCCCGCCTCAACCCCGACGGCAGCTGGCACAAGGACGTGCTGCTGCTCGACATGGCCTACCTCACGGGCGCCATCGCGCTCAACGGTTCCGGCATGCCCGAGGGCGACCAGGCCACGGTGGACGCACTGCTCGGCGCCGACATCACCCTGCTCACGGGCGTCTACAACGCCGACGGCAGCAAGCGCTACAACGACTGGGGCACACCGGAAAACCGCGCCCTGCTGCTGAGCCTGATCGAGGACGGCCACGACACCATCGATGGTGGCAGCGGCAACGACGCCATCTATGGCCAGCGCGGCAACGACATCCTCATGGGCGGCGCCGGGCGCGACTTCATCGCCGGCGGCCTGGGGAACGACACCATCGACGGCGGTGATGGTGACGACACCGTGGTTGGCGACCAGGCCATCGTCGACGCCGACTGGCCGGCCGTGCCCAATGTGTCCTACGGCTACTGGGTCGTGAACAACGTGGGTTCTTCGGAAGCGGCGCTGGGCATCGACCTGGGCCCGCTGGGTACCAAGGTCATCCCCATGATGTCCGTGGTGCCGGGCCGCGAGCTCAATGCCTCGGTGCAGCTGCTGCCGCAGATCTTCGGCTACGGCCCGTTGCCCGGTGCCGACCATCTGAACCTGGCCGACGGCGGCACGCTGGCGGCCTACGCCTCCGTCGTCACCGACTGGGCCCACCATGTCGAACTGCTCTCGGGCAACGACACGGTCTCGGGCGGTGCCGGCGACGACACCGTGGTCGGCGACGACCTGATCAGCGTGGCGCGCACCGTGGTCTTCGACGCCGACACCATGGCCGAGGCCGAATACCTCACGCGCCGCATCCTGGACGTGAGCGACGACTTCTCCGACCTGATCCACGAGCAGTACGAACTGCTGCCCGAACACTTCGGTCGCTGGGGCAGCGACTGGCATGATCACTGGCACGACCACTGGCACGACGACGGCTACTGGAGCACGGTGATTGACGCCAGCTACGCCTTCGGCAACGACGTCCTCAGCGGCGGTGCCGGCCAGGATGTGCTGATCGGCGACAACAGCATCACCATGACCCCGGCCTATGCCGTACCCGTGGATCTGGCCGACGAGTTCGAACTCTTCGTCCAGGGCATGAGCTGGGCCGGTGACGAGATCGCCCACGCCATCACCGATCTGGTCTGGCTGGAGCATCACCAGCGCGACACCGTCATCACGGTGCAGATCGGCAGGAAGACCTACGAGAAGCTGCAAGGCCATGTCGACGAGCTGCTGACCGGCAACGACACGATCTCCGGCAACGAGGGCAACGATCTCATCATCGGCGACGCCTTCGTCTACCGTGCACCCCAGGTGCTGCTGACCCCGCGTGTGGGCGACGACCCGCACCACCATCACGGCCACCACCATCATCATCACCATCACTGGCACCACCACGACCATGGTCACCACCATGATCACGACGACTGGCGCTGGCACCTTGATGGCTGGACCGACCGCGACTGGGGCGACTGGAGCGGCTATGGCTGGGATGACCACTACCACGGTCACGGCCACCATGGCCACCACGGTCATGACCATCACCATCACTGGGACCATGGCCACCACCACACCCACAGCCTGGACGCCATCCTCACCGGCCGCGACACCATCTACGGCGGCGCGGGTTCCGATCTGATCTGGGGCGACAACCTCGCCATGGTCACGCCGGACGTGGTGCGCAGCTGGGGCATCAGCAGCCACGAATACCACCATGCCAAGGGTCATGCGGGCGATGCGCTGCACCTGCTCTCGGCCCTGACCGACGAGAGCGGCTACTGGTTCGGCGGCGACCATCACCACCATGGCCACGGTCACCACCATGATGGCCACGGCTGGTGGAACCACCACCACGATGATGACCACCATCACCACCACCATCATCACGACAGCGAGCTCTATGAGGATGAGATCTGGGGCGGCGACGGCAACGACGTGATCTTCGGCCAGCGCGGTGACGACGACCTCTACGGCGAGAAGGGCGATGACTGGCTCATGGGCGGCCACGACTCCGACGACCTCTACGGCGGCACCGACAAGAAGGAGCGCAACAAGCTCTATTCGGGCGATACCAACGCCAGCGAGTTGCGCAATCTGGTCGAGGCCTCCATGACCAACTGGGATGGCGCCTTCCTCAACCTGGCCATGCCCGGCGCGCCCTTCGGCAACACTGTGATCGACCGCGGTGCGCACTCGCACCACGGCACCTTCGACTTCATCACCTTCGACTGCCCGCCCGGCCTGACCTTCCAGCACACCGAGACCTTCAGCGACGGTGTGGCCAACCTCTTCACCGGCCCGAGCACCGGCAGCTGGAGCATCAGCTCCGGCCGCTACGTGACCACGCCGCTGACGGGCGACATGGCCGTCAACATGATGGACCTGGGCCTCAACAGCAACCAGTCCATGTCCACACTGGAGCTCTCGGCCAAAATCAATGTGCAGGATCGCGGCGGCTTCATCTTCGACTACTACAGCCCGGATTACTACCGCTTCGTCGAGATCGATGCCGTCGCCGACCAGGTGCGCATCGGCCACTACACCGCGGCCGAGGGCTGGGTGGTGGATGCCACCGCCTCGCGCAAGATCTACGCCGGCTACGACTACACCCTGGGCATCGAGCTGCAGGGCCCGCTGGTCAAGGTCACGCTCAACGGCGACAGCGTGCTGGGTCGTGCCTACGACGAAGTGACCATGCACGGCGAGATCGGCCTCTACGGCAAGAGCGGCAAGGTCAGCTTCGACAACGTGAGCGTACGCAGCAACGACGCTGCCTTCCGCAACCCCGCCGACTACCTGGTGGCCGACGTGGCCGCGGCGGGTACGGGCGGCGCCGTCACGCTGACCCAGGAGCAGTTGGACTCGCTCACCGGTGCCGCCATCCAGGCCTGGAAGCAGCAGCTCGGTGCTGGCGACGAGCGCCTGGCCCTGCTCGACGGTGTGCGCTTCAGCATCGCCGACCTGCCTGAGCGGGCCCTGGGCGAAACCCTGGCCGGTGGCAGCATCCTGATCGACATCGACGCCGCCGGCCACGGCTGGTTCGTCGACCGCACGCCGGGCGACGACCGCGAGTTCCGCGACGAGGGCGGGGTGCTGATCGCGCGCAGCGGCGCAGCCGCCGGCGCCATGGATCTCTACAGCGTGCTGCAACACGAGCTGGGCCACGTGCTGGGCCTGGAGCACAGCGATGACGGCCTCATGGCCGAGACCCTGTCGGCCGGTCTGCGCAGCGCCACGCCGGCCATGCCGCAGCCCGTGACGCCACCGCTGCCCTGGGTGCCCGCGGCACCCGGCGCGGTCCACATGGACTATGCCGCCAACTGGGCGGCGTCCGGTGCCCAGGTGCCCCATATCGACTGGGCTGCCATGAACCAGGGCCTGAAGGCCGCCGCGAAGAGCGCGCCGGTTGCCGTGAGCTGGCAGACCGATTTCGTCAACCATCTCGGCCGTAGCGAAGCCGACCGCAACCCGAACGCCAAGCTGCGCATCCAGATCGATCCCGCACCCCGGGTGAGCGCCGGTCTCTCCAGCCTGGAGACCCTGTCATGAGTTCCGTGTCCTGAGTCCGATCCAACCTGCACCACTATGAGGGAGAAGTGAGCATGAGTACCCAGCTGCTGATCTATGAAACCGCCGTTCCTGTGTCGAGCGGTCGCCACGCCAAGGCCCACGTCGAGGCCGGCAAAGGCTATGGCTTTGCGCGCAAGATCAACTCCGTGCCTCTGATGGCGGTGGAGTTCCCGCAGGCCGCGTCCGACTACGCCATCGTCTTCGCCAGCAGTGGCGAGGCACTGGTGCCCGTGGTCATCCTGGGCGCGCGCCAGAACGAGAACCTCTACGTCAACGAGGACGACAGCTGGAAGGCCGGCTACATTCCCGCCTTCATCCGCCGCTATCCCTTCGTCTTCTCGTCCAGCGAGGACGGCAAGACCTTCACGCTCTGCGTGGACGAAGCCTTCCAGGGCCTGAACTACCAGGGCAAGGGCCAGGCCCTGTTCGGCGCCGATGGCAAGGCCACGCCCTATGTGGACAACGTGCTCAAGTTCCTGCAGGAATACCGCCTGCAGTTCGAGCGCACCCGCGCCTTCTGCGCCAAGCTCAAGGCGCTGGACCTGGTCGAGCCCATGCAGGCCCAGTTCACCCTGCCCCAGGGCGAGAAGATGACGCTGACCGGCTTCCACGTCGTGGACCGCGCGCGCCTCAAGAAGCTGCCCGGTGACAAGCTGGCCGAGCTGGCCGCCACCGACGAGCTCGAGCTGCTCTACCTGCATCTGCAGTCCATGCGCAACTTCAACGCCGTCAAGGACCGCCTCGTACGCAGCCGTGCCGAAGCGCCGGCACCCGCGGCCGAAGAGGCGCCTGCGGTGCAGGCAGCCTCCACACCCGCCGCGCCGGCCCCGGCCGCAGGCGGTCGCCGCAAGGGCGCGGCTGTCACATCGGGCTGAACACAGTCGGGGCTGCGGCCCTGCTGCGCCTGCGGCCCGTGCGAGATGAACCAAGTCCGGGGCCGTTTACTACACCGCTGATGTGACCGTCTTGAGCAGCGCACCGATCTACGCCCACACCGACGCCCCCGCGGCCGATCCCGCCGCGGCGTCCGCGCCTGCATCCGCTGCAAGCGCGTCGGCCTCCGCCGCCACGGATGGCTCGGCCTGGGCCGCGCTCAACCAGGCCGGCGACACGGGCGCCTTCTGCGCGGCCTGGCTGGCCATCCTCTGTCTGCAGGTGCCGCGCGTGCGCGGTGCCCTGGTGCTGCTGGCCGAGGCCGACCGCAGCTTTGTGCCAGCCGCGTTCTGGCCCGACGCCGGGCGCAACCTCATGCACCTCGGGCCGGCCGCGCAGGCCGCACTCACCCAGCGCCGCGGCGTGGTCTTGCCCGGCACGGGCGGCGAGGGCAGCACGGCCAGCCTGGCCACCCACGTGGCCTATCCGCTGGAGGTCGAAGGCGAGCTGCAGGGCGCCGTGGTGCTGGACCTCACGCCGCGCCCCGAGGCCGAGGTGCAGCTCGCCCTGCGCCTGCTGCACTGGGGCAGCGCCTGGCTCATCGACCACTTCCGTCGCCAGCTCGTGCTGCGCGAGCGCCAGCTGGTCGCGCGCCTCTCGCTGGCCACCGACACCGTGGCCACCGCCTTGCAGGAAGAGCGCCTGGGTGCGGCCTGCCTGGCTGTGGTCAACGACCTGGCCGCGCGCCTGGACTGCCAGCGCGTGGCCCTGGGCTTCGAGCAGGGCGGCTCGGTGCGCGTGCAGGCCATCTCGCACACCGCCACCTTCGACGCGCGGACCGATTTCGTGCGCCTGCTGGCCGAGGCCATGGACGAGGTCTGGGACCTTGATCTTTCCGTCGTGCACCCGCCGCGCCAGAGCGACAGCGTGCCCGGCCTGGCGCACGCCGCGCTTTCGGCCGCGCGCCAGGACAGCGCCGTGCTTTCCGTGCCCCTGCGCAACGACGGCGTCATGGTGGGCGCGCTCACCTTCGAGCGCGCGCGCGAACGCCCCTTCGGGGAAGAAGAGCTGGCACTCTGCGAAGCCCTGGGCACGCTGCTCGGCTCGGTGCTCGACCTCAAGCGCCAGCAGGAGCGCAGTCTGCGCGAACGCGCCACGGCCGCCTGGCGCCATGCGTCCACCAGCCTCTTCGGCCCCGACCATCCGGGCCTCAAGCTGCTGAGCGCGCTGGGCGTGGCCGTGCTGCTCTTCTTCAGCCTGGTCGACGCCACCTACCGCGTCTCGGCCAAGACCGTGGTCGAGGGCGAGGTGCAGCGCGCCCTGGCCGCCCCCTTCCAGGGCTTTGTGGCCGAGAGCTTCGTGCGCCCCGGGGACCGCGTGCGTGCCGGCCAGCCGCTGGCACGGCTCGATGACCGCGACCTGAAGCTCGAACAGCTGCGCTGGCGCGCCGAGGTCGAGCAGGCCCAGCGCCGCTACCGCCAGGCCGCAGCCGCCTCGGACCGCGCGGCCATGGCTGTGATCTCGGCCCAGGTCGACCAGGCTCGCGCCCAGCTCACGCTGACCGAGGAGCGGATCGCGCGCGCCCTGGTCACCGCGCCCTTCGACGGCATCGTGGTGCAGGGCGACCTGAGCCAGCAGCTGGGTTCGCCGGTGGAGCAGGGCGAGCTGCTGTTCGAGGTGGCCCCGCTCGACGCCTACCGCGTCATCCTGCAGGTCGACGAGCGCAACATCGGCGACGTGCAGCTGGGCCAGCGCGGCGAGCTCGCGCTCTCGGGCCTGCCCTACGAGCGCCTGCCCTTCACGGTGGAGCGCATCACGCCCATCTCGGTGCCGCAGGACGGACGCAACCATTTCCGCGTCGAGGCCCGGCTCGATCCCTCGGCGGTCGTGCTGCGCCCGGGGCTCGAGGGCATAGGCAAGGTCGAGGTCGGCGAACGCCGCCTGATCTGGATCTGGACCCACCCCTTCGTCGACTGGCTGCGCCTGTGGGCCTGGAAGTGGTTCGGTTGAGGCGCGGGCGCAGCCATGAGCGACTCCATGCTCTCCACCAACTGGTACCGCGTGGCCGGCGTGCGCCCGCGCCTGCGCGGCCACGCGCGCCTGCACCGCATGCGCTTTCGCGGCGAGCTCTGGTACCTGCTGCAGGACCCGGTGAGCAGCCGCATCCACCGCTTCACGCCCTCGGCGCGCTTTCTGATCGCCGCCATGGACGGGCAGCGCACCGTGCAGCAGGTCTGGGAGCTGGCCAACCGCGAGCTCGGTGAAGACGCGCCGAGCCAGGACGAGGTGATCCGCCTGCTGGGCCAGCTGCACGGCGCCGACCTTCTGCAGAGCGACACCGTGCCCGACGCCGCCGAGCTCTTCGAGCGCGGCGAGAAGCAGCAGCGCCAGACGCGGCGCAAGTCCTGGCTCAACCCCATGGCCATCCGCATCCACCTCTGGGACCCGGACGCGCTGCTCAACCGCGGCCTGCCGCTGATCCACACGCTCTGGAGCCGCTGGGGCGGCCTGCTCTGGCTGGCCGTGGTGCTGCCCGCGCTGCTGTTGCTGCCCTCGCAGTGGGATGCGCTCACCGGCAACTTCGCCGACCGCGTGCTCGCCACCGACAACCTGCTCATGCTGCTGCTGGTCTTCCCCGCGCTCAAGGCCCTGCACGAGCTCGGCCACGCGGTGGCCGTCAAGCGCGGCGGCGGCGAGGTGCACGACCTGGGTGTGGTGCTGCTCGTGCTCATCCCCGTGCCCTATGTCGAGGCCTCGGCCTCCAGCGTGTTCAAGAACAAGTACGAGCGTGCGCTCGTGGGCGCGGCCGGCATGGTGGTGGAGCTCTTCATCGCCGCGCTGGCCTTCTATGCCTGGATGCTGCTCGAGCCCTCCTTCCTGCGCGCCGTGCTCTTCAACGTCATGCTCGTGGCTGGCGTCTCCACCCTGCTGTTCAACGGCAACCCCCTGCTGCGCTACGACGCCTATTACATCCTGGCCGACCTGATCGAGATGCCCAACCTCGCGCAGCGCGCGCTGCGCTACTGGGGCTACCTGATCGAACGCTACGCCTTCGGCGTGAGCGAGGCCGAAACCGCCGAGACCCGCCGCGCCGACAAGATCTGGCTGGCCGCCTACGGCGTGCTGTCCACGATCTACCGCGTCTTCGTCACCATCGCCATCGCGCTCTTCATCGGCAGCGGCTTCTTCTTCATCGGCGTGCTGCTCGCGCTGTGGGCCGTGGCCAGCATGATGCTCATCCCCCTGGGCAAGGGCTTCAAGCACCTGGGCAGCAGCCCGCGCCTGCTGCCCTATCGCCGCCGCGTCTGGGGTGTCACGGGCGGCGTGCTGGCCGGCCTGGCCCTGTTGCTCTTCGCCGTGCCCATGCCCTTTCGCACCCTGGCCGAGGGCGTGGCCTGGCTGCCCCAGCAGTCGCTGGTGCGCGCGGGGCAGGGCGGCTTCGTCGTCGAACTCGTGGCGCGCCCGGGCGGCAGCGTGCGTGCCGGCGAGCTGCTGCTGACCCTGCACAACCCCGAGCTCGAAGCCGAGGTGGCCAGCGCCCGCGCGCGCGTGGCCGAGCTGCGCGCCATCCACGGCGCGCATTTCTCCAGCGACCGCGCCCAGGCCGCGATCGCCCGCGAGCAGCTGCAGGCCGCCGAAGAGAGCCTGGCCATCCGGCTCAGCCGGCTCGCGCAGCAGCAGGTGCGCGCCCAGGCCGACGGCGTCTTCGTCGTCGCCCGTGCGCAGGACATGCCGGGGCGTCACTACCGCCAGGGCGAGCTGCTAGGCTATGTGCTGGACCAGCCGCGCCTGCTGGCTCGCGTGGTCGTGGGGCAGGACGCGGCCGACCTGGTGCGCGGCGCCACGCGCGGCGTGGAACTGCGCCTGGCCCACCAGCCCGAGCAGGTGCTGGCCGGCCGGCTGGAACGCGAGGTGCCCGCGGGCGACGAATACCTGCCCAGCCGCGTGCTCTCCACCGAAGGCGGCGGCCGGCTGGCCATCGACCCGCGCGACAGCCAGGGCGCACGCACGCTGGAGCGCACCTTCCAGTTCGACGTGGCCCTGGCCGACAGCCCCACGGGCGAGATCCCGCCCGTGTACTTCGGCGAACGCATCCACGCGCGCTTCGAACACCCGCCCGAGCCCCTGGCCCGCCAGTGGTACCGCGACATCCGTCGCCTCTTCCTCTCGCACTTCCAGGTCTGAGCGGAGCCCAGCAAGATGTCCAGCCTCGCGCTCCCCTACAGCTCGCAGCACTGGGCCCGCGCCTGCCCCTATGCCGAACGCGCGCGGCCCGAGCTGCAGTGGCACGACCGCACCGCGCTGGCGCTCGACAGCACCCTGCTCGCGCCCGTGCGCGATCTGCTGCAGCGCGACCTGCGCGTGATGCGCCGCGTGGCGCAGGACGCGCTGGCCCGCGCCGAGGCCATGGACGCGCTGAGCGACGACGCGC
>JAIERT010000078.1 GCA_019746735.1 Burkholderiaceae bacterium
GGTTGCGGAACTTCTCGACGCGACCGCCCATGTTGTCCACCGACTTCTGGGTGCCGGTGTAGAAGGGGTGCGACTCACTCGTGGTATCCAGCTTGATCCACGGCAGCTCGCGGCCGTCTTCCATCTTGATCATTTCCTTGGCATTGGCGCAGGAACGGGTCACGAACTTGAAACCGTTGGACATGTCCTGGAAGCACACGTCGCGGTAGTTGGGGTGAATGCCTTCTTTCATGATTTCTTCCTCATCTGCGGGAGCCGGCCCGGCCTATTCCAGACTACTTTCCGCCGAAAACGCGAGATTATACAGAAAAATCAAGGACTTGCGATAGTGCCTCAACCCTCGGCAGGGGGGTCTTTGCCGCGGGCACTCGCGGAACTGGCATTGCCAGGCCGCTGAGTGCGCCCCTCCGCGCAGCAGGAGGGGGTGGCGCAGCGCCCAAGCGGGCGCGCAGCCTGGGGTGGGGCGTCAGCCGCCTCTTCGCATCATGTCGAAGAACTCGTTGTTGTTCTTCGTGGCGCGCATCTGCTTGAGCACCATTTCCATGGACTCGATCTCGTCCATGTTGTAGAGGAACTGGCGCAGGATGCGGGTCTTCTGCAGGATCTCGGGCTGCAGCAGCAGTTCTTCGCGGCGGGTGCCGCTGCGGTTGAGCTGGATGGAGGGGAAGACGCGCTTTTCGTAGAGACGGCGGTCCAGGTGGATTTCGCTGTTGCCCGTGCCCTTGAACTCTTCGAAGATCACTTCGTCCATGCGGCTGCCGGTGTCGACCAGGGCGGTGGCGATGATGGTCAGCGAGCCGCCTTCTTCCACATTGCGCGCCGCACCCAGGAAACGCTTGGGGCGCTGCAGGGCATTGGCGTCCACGCCGCCGGTCAGCACCTTGCCGGAGGAGGGCACGACGTTGTTGTAGGCGCGGGCCAGGCGGGTGATGGAGTCCAGCAGGATCACCACGTCTTTTTTCAGTTCGACCAGGCGCTTGGCACGCTCGATCACCATCTCGGCCACGTGCACGTGGCGGGCGGCGGGCTCGTCAAAGGTGGAGGCGATGACCTCGCCCTTGACGGTGCGCTGCATCTCGGTCACCTCTTCCGGGCGCTCGTCCACCAGCAGCACCATCATGTGGCTGTCGGGGTAGTTGGCGGCAATCGCGTGGGCGATGTGCTGCATCATCACGGTCTTGCCGCTCTTGGGGGGTGCGACCAGCAGGGCGCGCTGGCCCTTGCCGATGGGGGCGATGATGTCGATCACACGCCCGGTGATGTTTTCCTCGGTCTTGAGGCCATCCTGTTCCAGCTTCATCTGGACCTTGGGGAACAGCGGGGTCAGGTTCTCGAACATGACCTTGTGCTTGTTGGTCTCGGGCGAGCCGCCGTTGACCTTCTCCAGCTTATTCAGCGCGAAGTAGCGTTCGCCATCCTTGGGCGTGCGCACTTCACCTTCGATCATGTCGCCGGTGTGCAGGTTGAAGCGGCGCACCTGGCTGGGGGAGATGTAGATGTCGTCCGTGCTGGCCGTGTAGCTCGAATCGGGGCTGCGCAGGAAACCGAAACCATCGGGCAGGATTTCGAGCACGCCGTCGGCGAAGACCTGTTCACCGGCCTTGGCGCGCTTCTTGATGATGGCAAACATCAGCTCCTGCTTGCGCATGCGGCCGGTGTTCTCGATCTCGAGCGCTTCGGCCTGCAGCAGCAATTCGGAGACGTGCAGGGCCTTGAGTTCGTTTAAGTGCATGGATGGAGTCCCAGAGGGGATTCGGTCAGACGGGGGGAGGTGTGAGGGCGGGTCGACGCGGGGTCGGCCTGCCGGGAACTCGAACCGGCTCCGACAGGGAACCGGCGATCGGGTTTGATTATGACAGGAAAAACGGCCGCCGCCCACAAGGGGCCGGCGGCCGTCTGGAGACGGGTGTGGCGGCTCAGGCCAGCTGCTGGTCGATGAAGGCCGTCAGCTGAGCCTTGCTCATGGCGCCCACCTTGGTGGCGGCGAGCTGGCCGCCCTTGAACAGCATGAGCGTGGGAATGCCGCGGATGCCGAACTTGGCGGGAATGTCGCGGTTCTCGTCCACGTTCATCTTGGCCACCTGCAGCTTGCCCTGGTAGGTGCCGGCCACTTCGTCGAGCACGGGGGCAATCATCTTGCACGGCCCGCACCACTCAGCCCAGTAGTCGACGAGCACGGGCTGGTCGGATTTGAGGACGTCGTTTTCGAAGGAGGCGTCGGAAACATGCTTGATGAGGTCGCTGGCCATCGTGGGCTCCTTTATATCTAGGCGTTGCGGCTACAGTTGCGGCATTGTGACAGAAACCATGGATCAACGTTGGCAGCAGTGGCTTGCCGGCATCGCCAGCGCCATGCAGTCGCGCGGTGCCCATCCGGCCCGCACCGTGGTCCTGCTGCCCTATGCCCAGCTCATGCCGCAGGCCGCGCGGCATTGGGCGCGTCTGCATCCGGACGGCTTTGCGCCGCGCTTCGAAACCACGCAGAACTGGTGCCGCAGCCTGGGCGAGCACAGCCCCGCGCCGACGGACTACAGCGGTGACGCGGCGCTGGACGTGCTGACGGCCCGCGCGCTGCTGGAACAGGCCGGCCTGCGCGAGCGCGCCGAGTTGGCCACGCCCTTGCTGCTGGACTCGGCGCGCGAACTCGCTGCGCTGGCCGCGGCCGTGCCGCCGCAGGAGCGTGCTGCCTGGGGCCTGCGTGCCCGGCAGGCGGCGCTCGCCGGGCTGGAGGCGGGCGCACTGGCGCTCGAAGCCCAGGTGGCGCAGGTGGCCGTGGCCTGGCTCGCTCATTCTTCCTATCCCAGCGATGTGCTTTTTTCATCGTCGCTGATCGCCGCCGTGGACTGCCTGGTTCTCGTACCGGGCCTGCAGCCCGACCCGCTGCCCGCCGGCCTGCAACCGGCCTGGGGCGAGCGCCTGCAGGTGCTGGAAACCCCGGTGGTCGGTGACGCAGCGCCCCTGCTGTCCCTGCATGAAGCCAACGATGTGCCGGACGAGGCGCAGCGCGCTGCGGCCTGCGTGCTGCGCCATCTGGCCGCCGGCCGCTCGCCGGTGGCCGTGGCGGTGATCGACCGCGCGCTCACACGCCGCGTGCGCGCCATGCTGGCCAGCCACGGCGTGCAGATGCGTGACGAGACCGGCTGGAAACTCTCGACCAGCCGCGCCGGCGCGCAGCTCATGGTGGCGCTGCGGGCCGCCGCCTGGAATGCGAGCAGCGATGCCGTGCTGGACTGGCTCAAGCATGCGCCCGCCTGTGATGCGCAGGCCCTGCGCGAGCTCGAGGCCGCGCTGCGCCGCCGGCCCCAGCGCGCCTGGCGCCATGTGCCGGACACGCTGGATGTGCGCCCCCCATCGCTCCTGCCCGAACTGCTGCAGCACATCGAGGCCTGGCGCGCGCCGCTGCAAGGCGCACGGCCCCTGGCGGACTGGCTGGGGGTGTTGCGCGAGCTCCTGCAGGCCACGGGCCAGTGGACGCTGCTGCAGAACGACCTGGCCGGTGACCATGTGCTGCAGGCCCTGCGGCTGGTCGAAGCCGCGGCCCTGCCGTCCGATGCCCTCTGGGCACGCCGCCGCCTGAGCCTGGCGGACTTCACGCGCTGGGTGGACCAGGTGCTCGAATCAGAGAGCTTCAAGCCCGAGTACCCGGCGCAGGAGCAGGCCGTGCTGCTGCCGCTGGCCCAGATGCTGGGCCGGGATTTCGCGGCCGTGGTGCTGCCGGGCTGCGACGAGGTGCGCCTGCCACCTTCCCCCGAGCCTGCAGGCCTGTGGACGGCGGCGCAGCGTGCGGCGCTGGGTCTGCCGGCGCGTGAAACGCTCGAGGCCGCCTTGCGCGCGGCCTGGGCCGATGCACTGGCCCGGCCGGCCGTGGATGTGCTCTGGCGCCGCAGTGACGAGGGGGGCGAGCCCCTGCTGCCGAGCCCGCTGGTGCAGCTGGCACGCAGTGATATGGCGGCGCAGGCCGTGCCGGACCTGCTGGCCTCGCGCCGGCTGACGCCGGCGCCTGTGGCCCGGCCCATGCCGGCTGCGCCTGCCTTGGCCCTGAGCCGCATTTCGGCCAGCGCCTACCAGGATCTGCGGCACTGCCCCTACCGTTACTTCGGCCTGCGCCTGCTCGCCCTCAAGGAGGCCGAGGAGATCGAGGGTGAACTCGACAAGCGCGACTTCGGTCTCTGGCTGCATGCCGTGTTGCAGCGTTTCCATGCGAAGCTGGACCTTCCCGGGGCGGACCGTGTGCAGCGCCGCGCCTGGCTCGACGCCGCGGCGACCGAAGAGGCCGGGGCCCAGCGCCTGGCCGAGGACGAGTTCCTGCCTTTCCGGTCCGCCTGGCCGCGCATGCGCGAGGGCTACCTCGACTGGCTGGCCCAGCACGAAGCCGCGGGCTGGCGCTACGCCGACAGCGAGCGCGACGCCGAGCAGCCCCTGGGCACGCTGACCCTGTTCGGCCGCCTGGACCGCATCGACCGGGGCAGCGACGGCCTGAACCTGCTCATCGACTACAAGACCGAGGCCTTGCAGAAGACACGTGAGCGCATCCAGGACCCGCTGGAGGACACGCAGCTGGCTTTCTACGCGGCATTGCAGCCCGAAGACACCCTGCATGCGGCCTATGTCAATGTGAGCGAGCGCGAGGGTTCGCGCACCATCCAGCAGGACAACGTGGTCTCGGTGCGTGGTGCACTGATTGAAGGCCTGCTCAGCGATCTGGGACGCATCGCCCGAGGCGCGCCCCTGCCGGCCCTGGGCGAGGGCCAGGTCTGCGAGACCTGCGCCGCGCGCGGCCTCTGTCGCAAGGACTTCTGGGCCGAGGAGGGCGCCGCATGACGCCGGCCTATGAACGCAACGGCGCGCCTGTGGCGCGCGAGGATTTCTACCGCATCGCCTGCGATCCGCAGCGCCATGTGGTGGTGGAGGCCTGTGCCGGTGCGGGCAAGACCTGGATGCTGGTCTCGCGCATCCTGCGTGCCCTGCTCGAAGGCACGGCCCCGCAGGAAATCCTGGCGATCACCTTCACCAAGAAGGCCGCAGGCGAGATGCGCCAGCGCCTCATGGAGTGGCTGGAGGCATTCGCGCAGGCCGACGACGAACGCCTGCGCCAGGAGCTGCTCATGCGCGGTGTCGACACCGCGCGCGTGTCCGCGCTGGTCGACCCGCTGCGCCAGTTGCACCGCAGCCTGTTGTTGCAGGGGCGTACGGTGCAGATCCGCACCTTCCACAGCTGGTTCGCCGCCCTGCTGCGCAACGCGCCCATGGCCATGCTGGAGGAACTGGGCTTCCCCGCGGCCTACGAGCTGCTGGAGCAGGATGCGCCGGCCATCGCCCAGCTCTGGCGTCCCTTCCAGGCCCGCCTGCTGCGTGAGCCCGAACTGCGCGCCGACTACGAGGCCGTGATCGCCACGCACGGCCGCAGCCAGACCGAGAAGGCGCTCGAGGCCGCGCTGCAGCGGCGCGTGGAGTTCATGCTGGCCGATGCGCTGGCCGTGATCGAGCGTTCGGTGCCGCCTGCAGCCGAGGTCTACCCGGACCTGTCCGCGACCGATGTGCCGCTCGATCTGTTGATCGCAGACGGCGCATTGCGCAAGAGCCTCGAGCGGGCCGCGCGCCTGCTGGGCCAGGCCAGCCAGCCGAGCTTCAGCGCCAAGGGCGTTGAACTCGAGCAGGCGTTGACGGCTGGTGATGCCCCCGGCGTGCTCAAGGCCCTGCTGACGGCCGAGGAGCAGCCGCGCAAGTTCAGCGACAAGCTCGCCGGCATCGAGGAGATCCGCGCCGCCCAGACCGGGGTGCTCCATCTGCTCGAGGCCCAGCAACAGCACGAGGCCTGGCTCTACCAGCAGCGCATGACGCGGCTCTCACGCCTGCTCATCGCCGAATACGGCGCGCTCAAGCGCGAACGCGGCTGGGTGGACATGAGCGACGTCGAGCGCGCAGCACTGCACCTGCTCTCTGACTCGGCGCTCAGCGGCTGGGTGCAGGAGCGCCTCGATGCGCGTACCCGCCATCTGCTGATCGACGAGTTCCAGGACACCAACCCCCTGCAGTGGCAGGCCCTGCATGCCTGGCTGTCCGGCTATGGCGGCAGCGGCGGCGGGGCGACGGCGCCGCGGCTCTTCATCGTCGGTGATCCCAAGCAGAGCATCTACCGTTTCCGCCGTGCCGAGCCGCAGGTCTTCGAGGCGGCCAAGGCCTTTGTGCGCGAACTCGGCGGCGAGCAGCTGAGCTGCGATCACACGCGCCGCAACGCGCCCGAGGTGCTGGCCCTGGTCAACACGGCACTGGGCCAGGCGCGCGAGGCCGGCGAGTACGAGGGCTTTCGCACCCACAGCACCGAGTCGCAGCAGGCGGGTGCCGTGCAGGCCCTGCCGGCGATCGCGCGACCCGGGAAGGAAAAGAAAGAGGCCGCCACCGAGTGGCGCGACAGCCTGACGCAGCCGCGCCACACCCCCGAGGACACGCTGCGCGAACGCGAATGCCGCCAGGCCGCGCGCTGGATTGCCGGTCAGATCGACGCCGGCCTGCATCCCGGCGACATCATGGTGCTGGCGCGCAAGCGTGACCGCCTGTCGGCCATGGAGTCCGAGCTGCGCGCCCTCGGCATCCCGGCCCTGCAGCCCGAGAAGACCGAGCTGGGCGAAGCGCCCGAGGTGCAGGACCTGGTGGCCCTGCTCGACGTGCTGGTCTCGCCAGCGCACGACCTCTCCCTGGCACGCGCCTTGCGCTCGCCGCTCTTCGGCCTTCCGGATCAGGCCTTGATCGAGATCGCCTTGCGCCAGCGCACACACAAGCTGCCCTGGTTCGACCTGCTGCAACAGCCCGGCTGGTCTCCGGCCCTGCAGGACGTGGGGGTGCGCCTGCAACGCTGGCAGCAATGGGTGGCCAGCCTGCCGCCCCATGATGCGCTGGACGCCCTCTATGAAGACGGCGACGTGCTGGCCCGTTTCGTGGCCGCTGCGCCGCCTACGCTGCGTGCCGGTGTGCACGCGAATCTGCAGGCACTGCTGTCCGCCGCCCTGCAACTCGATGGTGGCCGTTATGCCACGCCCTACGGCCTGGTGCGTGCGCTGCGTGCCGGTGGTGTTCCCGCACCGCAGGCGGCCGGGGCCGATGCGGTGCAATTGCTCACGGTGCACGGTGCCAAGGGCCTGGAGGCGGAGCTGGTGCTGCTGCTCGACACCGATGCGCCGCCGCAGCGCGCCCAGACCATGGGCGTGCTGCTCGACTGGCCGGGGGAGGAGACGGCACCGGTCTCCTTCATTTTTCTCGCCAGCGAAAGCCGCGTACCGTCCAGTGCGCGCGAGGCGCTTGAGAAGGAGCAGCAGGCGCGCGGACGCGAGGAGCTCAACACGCTCTACGTGGCGCTGACGCGCGCGCGGCAGCGTCTGGTGCTGTCCTCGGTACAGCCTTATGCCGACAGCGGGAGCAGCTGGTGGCAGCGCCTGCTGCCGGCTTGTGAGCCGCTGGCCGTGGCGGATCTGGCGGCTGCGCCAGCGCCAGCGCAGGCGCAGGACGCCCCCATCGTGCTGCCCGTGCTGCCGGATGTGCGCTTCGAGGCGCCACGCGGCGGGCCGACCGCGCCCGACGAAGGCACGCCCGAGGCACGCATCGGCCAGGCCATGCACCGTTTGCTCGAATGGGTCGCGCTTGACGCGCAGGGCTGGAGCACCGCCCAGGTGCAGCGTGCTGCGATCGAGTTCGGCCTGGACGCGGCTCAGGCGCAGCAGGCCGCAGCCCTGGCGCGGCGCATTCTGCAAGGGGAGGGGCGCTGGGCCTGGCGCAGTGCCGAGGTGGACTGGCAGGCCAACGAGGTGCCTGTCACCGTGCAGGGCAGCGTGCGTCGCATCGACCGCCTGGTGCGCCGGCGCGACGGGCATTGGTGGGTGCTGGATTACAAATCGGCTGCGCGGCCGCAGGACCAAGAGGACTTGCAGATGCAGCTGCGTGCCTACCGCGCGGCCGTGCAGGCCGCGAGCCCCGGGGAGCCCGTGCGCGCGGCTTTCCTGAGCGCCCTGGGGCGCGTCGAAGAGATTGACTAGAGAACCCATGACGACATTGCAGAACAAAAGAGTCGCCGTGATCGGCGGCGGCCCGGCCGGGCTGATGGCCGCCGAGATCCTGATCGAGGCCGGCGTGGCCGTGGACCTGTATGACGCCATGCCTTCGGTGGGGCGCAAGTTCCTGCTGGCGGGCAAGGGCGGGCTCAACCTCACGCACGCCGAAGGCGCCGACCGCTTTGCCCAGCGCTATGGTGCGCGGCGCGCGCAGATCGAGGCCCTGCTGCGTGGCTTTGGCGCGCCTGAGCTGCGGGCCTGGGCGCAGGCGCTGGGCATCGAGACCTTCGTCGGCACCTCGGGCCGCGTCTTTCCCCAAGACATGAAGGCCGCGCCCCTGCTGCGGGCCTGGCTGCAGCGCCTGCGCCATCCGAAGCACGGCGGCGCCGGGGTGGTGTTTCACATGCGGCATCGCTGGACCGGCTGGGCCGAGGAGGGGCAGACCCTGCGTTTCGAAACGCCGCAGGGCGAGGTGCAGGCGCGAGCCGACGCCGTGGTTCTGGCGCTGGGGGGCGGCAGCTGGGCGCGTCTGGGCTCCAACGGCGCCTGGGTTCCGCTGCTCGCGGCGCGTGGCGTGGGGGTGGCGCCACTGCTCCCGGCCAACTGCGGTTTTGACGTGGCCCTGCGGCGCCCCTTGCCGCCGGATGGCCAGACCTTGCCCGTGCAGGCCGTCCCTGCACCCACGGGCTGGAGCGCGTTCTTCGCCAGCCGTCATGCCGGCCAGCCCTTCAAGACCGTGTCGATCTCGTTCACGGACAGCCAGGGGCGTCGCTTCGAGCGCAAAGGTGAGTTCGTCGCCACCGCCACAGGCGTGGAGGGCAGCCTGATCTATGCCGCGTCCGCTCTGTTGCGCGACGAGATCATCCGCACCGGCCACGCCACCCTTTATCTGGACTTGCTGCCGGACATGGCGCCCGACCGCGTGCTGGCCGAGGTGATGCATCCGCGCGGTTCACGTTCGCTGTCCAGCCACCTCAAGAGCCGGCTGGGCATCGAGGGCATCAAGGCCGCCTTGCTGCACGAGCTGCTGGGCAAGGAGGCCATGCACGAGCCCGCCGCGCTGGCGCGCGCCATCAAGGCCCTGCCGCTGCCGCTGGTGGCCGCCCGTCCAATCGACGAGGCCATCAGCAGCGCAGGCGGCGTGCTGTTCGAGGTTCTCAGCGAGGACCTGATGTGCGAAGCCCTGCCCGGGCTGTTCTGTGCCGGCGAAATGCTGGACTGGGAAGCGCCGACCGGGGGCTATCTGCTCACCGCCTGTTTTGCGAGTGGCATGCGGGCGGGCGAGGGCGCGTTGCGCTGGCTGGCGAGCCGCTGAGGCGTCAGCGCTGGCGCGGGTGCTGCAGCCATTGCGCCAGCGGCATCGGTCGCTCCATCAGATAGCCCTGCACGCGGTCGCAGCCGCGCTGGCGCAGCCATTCAAGCTGCTCCGCGGTCTCCACGCCTTCCGCCACGACCTCCAGCCGCAGCTGGCGGGCCAGCGACATGATCATGTGCACGATCTCGACGTCGTCGTTGTCCTGCGGGATATCGCGGATGAAGCTCTTGTCGATCTTCAGTTCATGCAGGGGAAGGCGCTTGAGGTAGGACAGGCTGGAATAGCCGGTGCCGAAGTCGTCGATCGAGAAGCGTATGCCGAGCGCCTGTAGGCGTTGAATGCGCTCAACGGTCTCGTTCACATCGCCGACCAGCAGGCTCTCCGTGATCTCGAAGACCAGGTTCTCGCCCCGCGTGTCGTGCGCCCGCAGGGTGGCCGTGACGGATTCCACGAAGTTGTCCTGCCGAAACTGCCGAGGGCTGACGTTGATCGACAGCGGCAGGGTCCAGCCGGTCGCGCCCAAGACGCCGAGCAAGCGGCAGGCCTCGTCGATCACCCAGTCGCCCAGGCGCACGATCAGCCCGGTCTGTTCGGCGACGCGGATGAAGTCGGCGGGCGGCACCGGGCCGCGCTGCGGATGCAGCCAGCGCAGCAGCAGCTCGGCCCCTCGCGGGCGGCCCTGAAGGTCGTACTGGGTCTGCAGGTGCAGGCTCAGCTGATCCAGCTGGATGGCCTGGGAGAGGTCGTGCTCGAAGTTCAGCTGCTGTTCGATCTCGGCCTGCATCTCGGGGCGGTAGAAGGCCAGCTGGTTGCGACCCAGGGACTTGGCCCGGTACATCGCCGTATCGGCCTCGCGCACCACGTCGTCCGGCGTTTGCCCTTCCTGGGGCAGCAGGGAGATGCCGAGGCTGGCGCTCGAAGCGTAGTGCTGCAGATCGAGCGGGTAGGGCTGCTCCAGCGCATGGCGGATCTTCTCGCCCGCGGCGTGGGCCGCGCGGGCCGCGCCCTCCTCGGTGTCGGCGAGATTGGTCATGAGCACGACGAACTCGTCGCCCCCCATGCGGACTACGGTATCGCCCTCCCGCACCTGGTCCTGCAGTCGCCGGGCCACGGCCTGGAGCAACTGGTCACCCAGGTCATGGCCTCGCGCGTCGTTGACGCTCTTGAACTGGTCCAGATCGATGAAGAAGCAGGCGCCATAGCGGCCGCTGCGTCGTGCGCGCGCCAGGGCCTGCGCCAGCTCCTTGGCGAGCAGACGGCGGTTCGGCAGGCCGGTGAGCGGGTCGAAGAAGGCCAGACGGTGGATCTCCTCGTCCCGCAGCCGGCGCTCTGTGACATCGCGGTGGGTCCCGAGCAGGCGGATCGCCCGTCCGGCGTGGTCGCGCGCCGTGACACGGCCCTGGGTGGCGAGCCACAGCAGTGTCCCGTCGCTGCGGCGCACCCGGTGTTCAAGCAGGAAGTCGTTGCGTTGTGGATCATCCAGCAGGGCGCTGGCGACCCGGTACAGCTGCTGCCGGTCCGGTGACGGGACCCGGCGCAGCAGCGCCGGTACCGTGTTGTCCAGAGGAACCTGCGGCTCGGCCAGCAGTTCGGCCCAGGTCTCGGTGTGCAGTACCCGCCCTCGTGCGACATCCAGATCCCAGATGGCGAGGTGCGCACCCTCGAGCGCGAGCGTGAGTCGCTCCTCGCTCGACTGCAGCCGGTCCTGGCTGTGCTGGATCGCCTCGAGCATGGCGTTGAACTGGGTCGCGACCGCGACCACCTCGCGCGGGCCTTCGCTGGGTGCCCGGACGTCCAGGTCGCCGTCGCGAGCCCGGCGCGCAGCCGCGCTCACCGCCAGGATCGGACCGCTGATGCGCTGGCTCAGGTGCAGGGCCAGCCACAACACGAGCACGAGGATGGTCCCGCCTGCGAGCAGGCTGGTCAACAGGGAGCGGCGGGCGTGCTGCAAGGCGGTCCGCGCCGGGATGCCCGATATCGCGATCCATTCCGTGCCCGCCACGGGGGTGTAGCCATAGAAATGGGCGATGCCCTCGACGCCCACCGACTCGGCCGTCCCCTGGCGCTCGACCAGGACCCGGTCGATGATGGGCGAGAGACCCTTGAGCTCCCGCCCCACCCATTGCGGCGCATCGCGGGAGCGCGCCACCACCCGCCCCTGCGGGTCGATCAGGCCGACCAGTACGCCGTCTGGCAGTTTCTCGACGCCTGGCAGCAGCCGGAACTTGAGCAGGTCGATCGGCGTCTGGACGGCGCCGACCATGCGCCCCTGCTCGTCCCGCACAGGCTCCGCCAGCACGCTGATCCAGTTGCGGTTGATCGGGCCGTAGAGCATGCTGCCGACCACGAAGTCCTGGCGCTCGTAGACCTCGCGAAACCACTGCATGTGTGCCACCGGCAGTGGCTTGTTGTCGGGCTGGGGCAGGGCGGAGCAGATCAGGTAACCCTGCGGATTGGACAGGCTGATGTTCGAGAGCTGGGGGTAGAACTGCTTGAAGCTGGCGAAGATCGGATCGCAGGTGCCCCGGGGCGCGAGGCCCGCACGCATGGCAGGACGGGCGGAAAGCGTCTGCAGAACCACCCGGGCATCCCGAATGAAGGCTTCCACCGTGTCGGCCGATTGCTGGGCCAGCCGCAGCGCCTCGGCCCGCGCGGCCTGTTGATCCTGACGGTATTGGTAGCCGGTGTTATAGGCCAATAACAAGCCCAGCGGCAGCACGCTGCAGGCCGTGAGCAGATACAGCAGGCGGCGCAGGGACCAGGTCGTCGAGACGCTCATAGGCAAGAGATCACCACGCCAATGGCAAGGAGGTCAGACTTGTACGCTGTCTGATCGGCAATATGAGTGGGGTCCCTGAGCTGTGAATTTAGCAGGGCGCCCGAGCGGGCACAAGCGCGGGCCCGGCGCTGTCGGGTTTCCACGTCAAGGCGCGCCGATGGGAAATCCGGCATGAAAAAAGCCGCTGGCGCGTGCCAGCGGCTTGCTGAATAAGGTGACGGACCTGGATCCTGGCACTGACTCCACAGTTAGGGCTGCTTGGTTCCCCACCTGACCCGGTTGGCCGCTTCACCATGCAGGGAGGCCCGTCGCTTGGTATTGTAAGGGCTGCCCCGCCGAATTAAAGGCCGGCGTGCAGAAAAGCCGCGCAATCCACACCTTAGAATCGTCGCATGTCCTATCTCGTGCTTGCACGCAAATACCGGCCGAAAAGCTTCACCGAAATGGTGGGCCAGGAGCACGTGGTGCGGGCCCTGGGCAATGCACTGCAGACGCAGCGCCTGCACCACGCCTACCTGTTCACCGGTACGCGCGGCGTGGGCAAGACCACGGTCTCGCGCATCCTGGCCAAGTCGCTCAACTGCGTGGGCGCGGATGGCTCGGGTGGCATCACAGCCCAGCCCTGCGGTGTCTGCCAGGCCTGCACCGACATCGATTCCGGCCGCTTCGTGGACTACACCGAGCTGGACGCGGCCTCCAACCGCGGCGTGGACGAGGTCCAGTCCTTGCTGGAGCAGGCGGTCTACAAGCCGGTGCAAGGTCGCTTCAAGGTCTTCATGATCGACGAAGTCCACATGCTCTCGAACACGGCCTTCAATGCCATGCTCAAGACGCTGGAGGAGCCGCCCGAGTACCTCAAGTTCGTGCTCGCCACGACCGACCCGCAGAAGGTGCCGGTCACCGTGCTCTCGCGCTGCCTGCAGTTCAATCTGCGGCCCATGGCGCCCGAGACCGTGCTCGAACATCTCACCAAGGTGCTGGCCGCCGAGAACGTGCCAGCCGAAGCCGGCGCGCTGCGCCTGCTGGCGCGCGCCGCGCGCGGCTCGATGCGCGATGCGCTGTCGCTGACCGACCAGGCCATCGCCTTCGGTTCCGGCCATCTCGAAGAAGCCACGGTGCGCCAGATGCTGGGCAGCGTGGACCGCTCGCATGTGTACACGCTGATCGACGCACTGGCACGGGGCGACGGCAAGACCGTGGTGGAGACCTCCGAAGCCCTGCGCGTCAACGGCCTGAGCGCGGCCTCCACGCTCGAGGAGATGACCGTGGTGCTGCAGCGCATGGCCGTGCTGCAGGCCGTGCCGGACAGTGCCGACGCCTCCGACCCTGAAGCCGCCGAGACCGCGCGCCTGGCCGCGCTGCTGCCGGCCGACGAGACCCAGCTGCTCTACAGCCTGTGCCTGCACGGCCGCGGCGAGCTGGGCCTGGCGCCCGACGAGTACGCAGCTCTGACCATGGTGCTGCTGCGCCTGCTGGCCTTCAAGCCGGGCGCCATGCCTTCCGGCGGTTCGGCGGAAAAAAAAACACTGAAATCGCCTGAGGCGGCCCCGGCGCGACCCTCGCCGGTGATGGCGGCGCCGCCGCCTGCGGCCCCTGTGGCCCGACCCGCGCCGCCTTCCGCGCCGACCCCGCCCGCCGCCACGCGTCCCATCGCGGCGCCCACGGCCCGTTCCGCAGGCGTCACGCCGCCGGGGCAGGTGCTCTCCGTGGTGGACGAAGAGCATCCCGTACAGCCAGCCAGGCCCGTGGCGGCCATGCCCGCCGCGCAGGTGGTGGCCGTGCCCGTGCGCATGGCGCCCGAGTCACGTGTCGATACCCCTGCGGCCGGTGCGGCCCAGGGCGCGCCCCTGGTGCCGACGGAAGAGGGGGGTTACTGGCACCAGGTCGTGCGTGGCCTGATCGCCAGCGAAGCCATCACCGCGCTGGTGCGCGAACTGGCCCTGCAGTCGCAGCTGGTGGCGCGCGACGCCGACCAGTGGCTGCTGCGCGTGGAGCGCGAATCGCTCAACTCCACCTCGAGCCGCGAGCGTCTGCAGGCGGCCCTGCAGGCTGCGGGTCACCACGTGACGCTGGCTGTGGAAATCGGTCGCGTGGGCGACAGCCCGGCCAGGCGCAACGCCGCCATCGCCGAGGAGAAGCAGCTCGCGGCGGAAAAGCTCATCCACGAAGATCCCTTCGTGCAGGCCATGGTGCGCGACTTCGGCGCGAAAATCGTGCCCGGCAGCATCAAGCCCATCGAATCCAACGGTTCATCGAACACTCCAACGCGATAAGGAAGACCCATGTTCAACAAAGGACAACTCGCCGGCCTCATGAAGCAGGCCCAGGCCATGCAGGACAACCTCAAGAAGGCCCAGGAAGAACTGGCCTTCATCGAGGTCAGCGGTGAATCCGGTGCGGGTCTGGTCAAGGTCGTCATGACCTGCAAGCACGACGTCAAGCGCGTGACCATCGATCCCAGCCTGCTGGCCGAAGACAAGGACATGCTGGAGGACCTCGTGGCTGCCGCCTTCAACGCCGCCGTGCGCAAGGCAGAGGAGACCTCCCAGGAGAAGATGGGCAAGCTCACCGCCGGGATGCCGGGGCTCCCCGGCGGCATGAAATTCCCCTTCTAAGGGCTACTGCGCGGGCGTGATGCGTCGTTGCGGGGCCCATCGGGACATCCTCATGGACCTCAAGTCCATTCCGGTTTCCCGCCACCCGCGTCTCGCCTGATACCCGCTCGCTAAGCCCGAGACACTGCTGGCCTACCCATGTCCGACGCCCACTCCCTCGACACGCTGATCCAGGCCCTGCGCCGGCTGCCGGGCGTGGGCGTGAAGTCGGCTTCGCGCATGGCCTTCCATCTGCTGCAGCACGACCGCGAGGGGGCGCAGCTGCTGTCGCGCGCCTTGCAGGAGGCGGCGACCAGCGTGCGCCACTGTACGCGCTGCCATACCTTCAGCGAGTCCGAGGTCTGCGCCACCTGCCGGGACTCGGCGCGCGACGCCAGCAAGCTCTGCGTGGTGGAGACGCCGGCCGACCAGATGGCGCTGGAGCGCACGGGCGCCTACAAGGGCCTGTACTACGTGCTCATGGGCAAGCTCAGTCCGCTGGACGGCATCGGGCCGCGCGATATCGGCATCAAGGGCCTGCTGGACCGTGCCAGCGACGGTTCGGTGCGTGAAGTCATCCTGGCCACCAATTTCACGGCCGAGGGCGAGACCACGGCCCACGTGATCGCCGAGGGCCTCAAGGCGCGCGGTGTGGCCTTCACCCGGCTGGCACGCGGTGTACCGATCGGCAGCGAGCTGGAGTACGTGGATCTGGGCACCATCGCGCACGCGCTGGTGGACCGGCGCTGAAGGATAATCCGGCGCAGTTTTGCCCAGCCCGCGACACCCTTTCCCCCTTCTTTTTCCAATCTCCCATCATGACGTTTGCCCGCTTCACCCTGGCCTACTGGTGTGTCCTCATTGCCGCGCTGCTGCCCATTGCCTGCGCGATCCTGGCCAAGTCCGGCATGCTGGGCAAGCCGCGCAAGGAGGGGGGCTATGACAACGACAACCCGCGCGCCTGGCTGGCCCGCCAGACCGACTGGCGCGCACGGGCGAACGCCGCGCAGCAGAACAGCTTCGAGGCGCTGCCTTTCTTCATCGGCGCGGTGATCATCGCCCACCTGATGGGCGCCCACCAGCTGCGGCTGGACATGCTGGCCTTTCTCTACGTCTTCCTGCGCCTGATCTACGTCATGGCCTATGTCTCGGGCATGAGCACGGCGCGTTCCGTGCTCTGGACCCTGGCATTGCTGACCAATATCGCCATCTTTTTCCTGGGCTACCACTGAGCCACGGCCCGGGGGGGCTGGCGCTTCTAGGGGAAACCCGGTCGGGAGGTTTCCTGATGCGTGGGCCGCGCCGCTTGGGTAAGCTTGGACACCAGGAAAAGCAAGCCAGGGAAGCAGAACATCATGTCCGACCCACATATCAACCGCCGTCTCTTCACGGCTGGCGCGGCACTGGCCGCGGCCAGTCTGGGCCTGCCGGCCCTGGCGGCCGATCCCAAGCCTGAAAAGAGCAAGCTGGCCATTGCCGTGGGCGGCAAGGCCTCCTTCTACTACCTGCCCCTGACCATTGCCGAGCAGCTGGGCTACTTCAAGGCCGAAGGCCTGGACGTGGAGATCAGCGACTTCGCGGGCGGCGCGCGTGCGTTGCAGGCCGTGGTGGGCGGCTCGGCCGACGTCGTCAGCGGTGCCTACGAGCACACCATCAATCTGCAGAACAAGGGCCAGATGTTCCAGGCCTTCGTGCTGCAGGGGCGCGCGCCCCAGATCGCGCTGGGTGTCTCGAACAAGACCCTGCCGCACTACAAGAAGGTGGCCGATCTCAAGGGCCGGAAGATCGGCGTCACCGCGCCGGGTTCGTCGACGAACATGATGGCCAATCTGGTGCTCTCGCGTGCCGGGCTCAAGGCCGGTGACGTGAGCTTCATCGGTGTCGGTACCTCGGCCGGGGCCCTCGCGGCGATGCGTTCGGGCCAGATCGACGCCATCTGCAACATCGATCCCGTCATGACCATGCTCGAGCAGAAGGGGGATGTGCGCATCGTCTTCGACACGCGTACGCTCAAGGGCACGCGCGAGGTCTTCGGCGGCCCCATGCCCGCGGGCTGCCTCTATGCCCCGCTGGACTTCGTGCAGAAGAACCCGGCCACCGCCCAGGCCCTGACCAACGCCATGGTGCATGCCCTCAAGTGGCTGCAGACCGCGGGCCCGAGCGACCTGATCAAGACCGTGCCCGAGTCCTATCTGCTCGGCGACCGCGGGCTCTATCTGGCCTCCTTCGACAAGGTGCGTGAGGCATTGGCCATCGACGGCATGTTCCCCGAGGAAGGCGGCCGCACGGCGCTGCGTGCGCTGGCCAGCTTCGACAGTACGCTCAAGGCCGACCGCATCGACCTCAGCAAGACCTGGACCAACCAGTTCGCGGCCCGGGCCAAGGCCCGCTTCAAGGCCTGAGGGTGGTCGCGCCGCCCGGCCTCGCCGCAGGCCTGGGCAATGGAGCGCTTCTTAAAATGCAGACAAACAGGGAGACACCATGATCCATACTTTCTACCGCGGCGGGCTGCTGGTCCTCGCCTTGTTGCTCGCTGCCTGTGGCAGCAGTTCGATCGGCCCCGAGCGCGACATCAACGACCCGAGCAACTCGCTGGTCTTCGCCTATGTCGACATGAGCGAGGCGCCGACCAAGATCGACGGTGCGAGCCTCAAGCCGCAAGGTGAGGAGGGCTACTGGCACATGAACGTGGCCAAGGACGGCCAGCTGCTGAGCCAGCCCTACCTGCCGCCGGGGTCCTACCAGCTGTCCCAGCTGGAGGGCTCGGGCTTCTTTGCGGGCAACAATGTCTACCGCTTTCCAGCCTATGGTCGCAACGAGACCTCGGTGCGCATCCAGAAGCCCGGCATCTACTTCCTCGGTGCGTTCCGCTATGCCAAGGTCAAGACCGGTTTCTTTGAGGGGGGCAAGTTCGCGATCGAGCGCACCAACCAGCCCACGGAGCTTGACCTGCTGCAGCGGCTGGAGAAGGAAAGCTGGGTCAAGGGCACGCAGTGGGAGGCCCGTATCCGCAATCGCATGGCCGAGCTGAGGAGGAAATGAGCGGCAGCCAGGTGTCCCGACCCTCGTCGGACCGCTGAACTGTGCGCGCATCCTTCCCCCGCACGCCATCGCCCTGTGTACGTCTCGCTTCAGGAGTCGCCATGAATAGTTTGATCCGGGTTTTTTGTGTTGTGTGGCTTTCGGCCCTGCTCGCGGCCTGTGGCAGCGACGGCATCGGCCCCAAGCGTGACATCAACGACCCGACCAATTCCCTGGTGTTCGCCTACATCGACATGACCGGCGCGCCCAGCAAGAAAATCTATGAGGCCAGTCTCAAGCCGCAGGGGGAGGAAGGCTACTGGCACATGACGGTGTCGGACGACGGCCGGCTCTTGAGCCAACCTGTTCTGCCGCCGGGCTCCTACCAGATCTCGCGACTGGCGGGACCTAACCACCTGTACAACTTTCCGCTGTACGGTCGCAACGAAACGGCCGTGCGCATCCAGCAGCCGGGGATCTACTTTCTGGGCGCCTACCGCTACGTCCGGCTGAAGTCCGGGCAGTTTGACGTCGAGCGCGTGAGCTCGCCTTCCGAACTGGAGCTGTTGCAGCGGCTGCAGAAAGAGGACTGGGTCAAGGGGACGCAGTGGGAGGCGCGCCTGCGCGACCGTATCGCCGCGCTGAGGGGGAAACGATGATCCGGGTGCAACATCGTCTGGCACCGCTGTGCCGCCTGGTCTGGATGGGCGTCGCCGCCCTGTTGCTGACGGCCTGTGTGCCGACCAGCCGCATCCAGCCCCTAGAGAAACTGGCCGATCTGCCCTCGGGTGAGGTGGTGCTGGTCGGCCGCATCGAGCTCGATCCGCCGCTCAGGCCCGGCGAGCAGAAACTGAGCCCGCGCTACGCCGAGTACGACCGCCTGGCCATGGTGATCTTGGGCGAGGAGCCGCGCGATGTGGATCGCCCGGCCCTGGGGGATATGAAGCAGCGCATCAACGCGACGTTCGGCGAACATTTCTTCGTCAACCATCCGTCCCGGCCTTTCTACATCCTCAAGACCTGGGTGGTGATGCGCGCGGAGATCCGGGTGGTGTCGCCGAACGCGCGCGTCGACGATGGCGTGGCGCCCTTGCAGGGCCTGTTTCGCGTCGACGTGAAGCCGGGAGACCAGGCCGTCTACATCGGCGCCATCCGCTACCACCGTGACGAGTTCTTCGGCACCACCCGGGTGGTGGTGCGTGACGACTACGCCAGCGCGAATGCCGAGTTCCAGCGTCGTTTCGGTCGCACCATGACCTTGCGCAAGTCGCTGGCCGTCCCGGTGCGGCCCTGAGCCCACGCCACCATGATGGTCCCTGCAGCGCATGCACTCGAGCTGCTGGGCATCACCTGCACCTTTGCCGCTCCCGGTGGCGGGACGTCCTACACCGCGGTGGCCGACAGCACGCTGCGCGTGGCCGCCGGGGAGTTCGTCTCGGTCGTGGGCCCGACGGGCTGCGGTAAATCCACGCTGCTCAATGTGGGGGCGGGTCTGCTGGTGCCGAGTGCCGGCGAGGTGCGTGTCTTCGGCGAGACCTTACGCGGGCTGAACCGGCGCGCCGGCTACATGTTCCAGGCCGAGGCCCTGCTGCCCTGGCGCAGCGCGCTGGACAACGTGCTGCTGGGCCTGCAGTACCGCGGCGTGCCCGAGGCCGAGGCGCGGGCCCAGGCCGAGGACTGGCTGGCCCGTGTGGGTCTGGCCGGCTTTGGCGACCGCTATCCGCACCAGCTCTCGGGCGGCATGCGCAAGCGCACGGCCCTGGCCCAGACCCTGGCGCTGGATCCGGACATCATCCTCATGGACGAGCCCTTCAGCGCGCTGGACGTGCAGACGCGCCAGCTGATGGAGAACGAGGTGCTGGAGCTCTGGAGCGCCAAGAAGAAGGCCGTGCTCTTCATCACGCACGACCTCGACGAGGCCATTGCCATGAGCGACCGGGTGGTCGTGCTCTCGGCCGGTCCGGCCACGCGCCCGATCGGTGAATTCGACATCGACCTGCCGCGCCCGCGCAATGTGGCCGAAGTACGCAACACACCGCGTTTCGTCGAGCTGCACCGTCAGATCTGGGACGTGTTGCGCGAAGAGGTGCTCACGGGCTACCAGCAGCAGCTGAGGAAGGTGGCATGAATCTCTGGCAAACGCTCAAGCCGCGCGCTGGCAATCTGCGCTGGTGGCAGCTCGGCGTGCTGCTGGCCTTCCTGGGCCTGTGGCAACTGGCCTCGCGTGATGCCCAGCTGGCCTTCTTCCTGGGCGATCCCGTGCAGGTGGCCGGGCGGATCTGGTCCTGGTTCCTGCCCTGGGCGGTGGCGCCGAACGTTCTCTTTCCCGACGGGCTGAGCGGCAATGCCGACATCTACCGCCATCTCGGCACCACCTTGCTGGAGACCTTCCTGGCCTTCGGCATCGGCACCGTGCTGGGCCTGGTCTGCGGGCTCTGGCTGGCGCTCTCGCCCCTGGCCAGCGCCATCCTCGATCCCTACATCAAGGCGGCCAACGCCATGCCGCGCGTGATCCTGGCGCCCATCTTCGCCATGTGGTTCGGTCTGGGCATCTGGAGCAAGGTGGCGCTGGCCGTGACCCTGGTGTTCTTCATCGTCTTCTTCAACGTCTACCAGGGCGTGCGCGAGGTCAGCCCCGTGGTGCTGGCCAACGCCCGCATGCTGGGCGCCAACCAGCGTCAGCTCTTGCGCACCGTCTACCTGCCGAGTGCCACGGCCTGGGTGTTCTCCAGCCTGCACACCTCGGTGGGCCTGGCCTTCGTGGGGGCGGTGGTGGGCGAGTACCTGGGGTCGGCGCGCGGCGTGGGCTACCTGATCCTGCAGGCCGAGGGGACTTTCGACGTCAACACGGTCTTCGCGGGCATCGTGGTGCTCACGGCCTTCGCGCTGCTGCTCGACGGCCTGGTGGGGCGCATCGAGCGGCGCCTCATGAAATGGCAGCCGCGCGCGGGCGAGACCGAGAAACTCTGAGGGCGGCCGGCCCGCCCGGCCTCACATGAAGACGATGACCTTGTCGCCGGCCTTGAAGACGGCGTTCTCGCTCACCTTGTTCCAGCGGGCCACCGAGCTGACGGGCAGGCGGTAGCGCAGGGCGATGTTGGCCACCGAATCACCCTTGCGGCCGACCTTGAGCACGGTGCGGCGCGGCGTACCGGCCTTGCGTGGCACATGTTCGCGCGCCAGGTGCAGCTGGCCGTTGTCGGCGATGCGCTCGGTCACGTCGCGCTCCTGGCTGGCCGGACGCGGCACCAGCAGGGTGGAGCCGGCGCGGATCAGCATGCGCGGCGGGATGCGGTTGACATAGCGCAGGTCGGCCTCGCTCATCTTCACGCGCCGCGCGGCTTCGTCCGGCTTCATGGTGGTGGGGGCGATCCAGACCGTCCAGCTCGACAGCCGATCCCCCACGTAGGCATCCAGGTTGCGCTGGAAGATCTCGGCGTTGTCCCAGGGCAGCAGGATCTGTGGCGTGCCTGCGGCCAGGATGACCGGGCGGTGCAAGGAGGGGTTGAGCGCCTTGAAGTCTTCCAGGCGCACCTCGGCCAGCTTGGCGGCCAGGGTCACGTCGATGTCGCGCGTGATGGTGACGGTGTCGAAGTAGGGGTGGTTCTCGATGACCGGCAGCTTGATGTTGAACTTGCCGGGCTCGGCCACGATGTTCTTCATGGCCTGCAGCTTGGGGATGTAGTAGCGCGTCTCCATGGGCATGTTCAGGTCCAGGTAGCCCGTGCCCTTCTTCAGTCGCTTGTTCTTGGCAATCGCGCGGCCCACGCTGCCTTCACCCCAGTTGTAGGAGGCCAGCGCCAGATGCCAGTCGCCAAACATGCCGTAGAGGCGTTCCAGGTAATCGAGCGCGGCGCGTGTGGAGGCCAGCACGTCGCGCCGGTCGTCGCGGAAGGCGTTCTGCTTGAGCTGATAGAGCTTGCCCGTGCTGGGGATGAACTGCCACATGCCGGCAGCGCGGGCATGCGAGTAGGCCTGCGGGTTGTAGGCGCTCTCGATGAAGGGCAGCAGCGCGAGTTCGGTCGGCAGGCCGCGGCGCTCGATCTCCTCGACGATGTGGAAGAGATACATGCGCGAACGCTCGGCCATGTTCTCCAGGTCCTGGGGGCGTGCGGCATACCACTGCTCACGGCCAGGCACCAGCGGGCTGTCGAGATCGGGCATGGCAAAGCCATGGCGGATGCGTTCCCAGAGATCGCCTGGCGGCGTCAGGGCGATGACCTTGCGCTGCGCGGGTTCGAGTGCCGGGATCGGGGTGAGCTCGCCCTGGGGATAGACGGGACGGTGCAGGCTGAAGGCGGGGGCGGCAGGCGGGGTGTCGTCGCGGGCCGGAGGGGGGAAGGGTGTGTCGGAGGTGGCAACGGGGCCGGGTGACAGGCTGGCGCAGCCGGCCAGCAGGAGCAAGAGGGCCGCAAGGCCGGCAGTTCGGAACAGTTTCATCGGAAGTCGTTTTTCCAGAGTCGCAGGGCGGCGAAGATGCCGGCCTCGTCATGGGCCTGCGCCCGGGGCTGGACGGCCTGCACGATGGCAGGCTCGCGGGTGCGCAGGAAGGGGTTGATGTCACGCTCGACCGCCAGGGTCGAGGGCAGGGTGGGCTGCTGTCGGGCACGCAGGCTCTCGCAGTGCTGCGTGTAGGGTTGCAGCGCCGCGTTGTCGGGTTCGACGGCGCGCGCGAAGCGCAGATTGCTCAGCGTGTATTCATGCGCACAGCACACACGCGTGGGGCCGGGCAGGGCCGCGAGCTTGTCGAGCGAGGCCAGCATCTGGGCCGGCGTGCCCTCGAACAGGCGGCCACAGCCGCCGGAGAAGAGCGTGTCACCGCAGAAGAGCAGGGGGGCACCGTCGACATCGGCGCAATACCAGGCGATGTGGCCGGCCGTGTGGCCCGGCACATCCAGTACCTCGAAGCGCAGGCCCAGCAGTTCGAGTGCATCGCATTCGCTGTAGCGCTGCAGGGGCTCGGGCATGTCCTCGCCGGCCGGGCCGTGCACCGCGGCGCCCGTGGCCGCACGCAGCTCGGCCACGCCGCCCACATGATCAGCGTGGTGGTGTGTGACTAGAATCGCCTGGAGTTGCAGATGTCGGGTCTGCAGCGCCTGCAGCACCGGTTGTGCATCACCGGGGTCGACGACGAGAGCCTGGTGGCCGTCATGCAGCATCCAGATGTAGTTGTCGTCGAAAGCGGGCAGTGGAAGCAGCGTCATGAATGCCGGAATTATAGGTTTGCAGGACTGGTTCGAGTCCCCTGCCGGGACTTATCTGTTGGCGTGGGAGCAACAGCAGTTTGATCTGGCCGTCGTCGATCTCTTCGGCTACCACGCCCTGCAGCTGGGCCTGCCCGCACTCGATGCGTTGGCCACCAACCGCATGCCGCATCGCTGGCTTTCCACTGCCGAGGGCGTGCAGGCACCGCGCGCCGTGCTGCAGGCCGATTACGCGGCCCTGCCGTTTCCCGAGTCCAGCCTGGACCTCGTCGCGCTGCCCCACGCACTGGACAGCCATGCCGATCCGCACGCGGTACTGCGCGAGGTCTCGCGTGTGCTGGTGCCGGGCGGACGGGTGGTGGTCAGCGGTTTCAACCCCGCCAGTCTGTGGGGACTTCGCCAGGGTTGTGAGCATCTGTGCCGTCGCTTCAAGGTTGGCGCGCCGCTGCTGCCAAAGGGATTGGACTTCATTGGTTCACGTCGTCTGCGCGACTGGTTACGCCTGCTGGATTTCGAGGTCGAGACCGGTGGCTATGGTTGCTACCGCCCGCTGCTGCGTGGCGAAAAATGGCTGCAGCGCTGGCGCTGGATGGACCGCGCCGGCGCGCGCTGGTGGCCTTTCTTCGGTGCGGCCTATGTTCTGGTGGCCGTCAAGCGTGTGCACGGTGTGCGCCTGCTGGAGCCGGCCTGGCGCAAGGCGGGCAGCAAGGCCGGAGCCACGGTGCCGCTGGCGCGCCGGCAGGGCGACAATCGCGTCTCGATGAAACAGGAACAACACGAGTGAACACGGTCGAGATCTACACCGATGGGGCCTGCAAGGGCAATCCGGGCCCCGGGGGCTGGGGCGTGCTGCTGAAGTCCGGCAGCGTGGAGAAGGAGTTGTTCGGGGGCGAACGCGAGACCACGAACAACCGCATGGAGATGATGGCGGTGATCCAGGCCCTTGAAGCCCTCAAGCGGCCCTGCCATGTCATCCTGCACGCCGACAGCCAGTACGTGCTCAAGGGCATCAATGAATGGCTGGCCGGCTGGAAAGCCAGGGGCTGGAAGACGGCGGCGAAGCAGCCGGTGAAGAACGTGGATCTCTGGCAGCGCCTGGACACCCTGCTGAGCCAGACGGAACACCGCATCGAGTGGCGCTGGGTCAAGGGGCACGATGGCGACCCGGGTAACGAGCGCGCCGATGCCTTGGCCAATCGCGGTGTGGAGCAGGTTCTGTAAAGTTCTGCAAAGCCGGGCCTGCCGGGGGCGTGCATGCGTAGCAGCCCGCATGCAGAGTGGGCGGGGGACTGCTACAGTCGACGGAGTTCAGCTCTGCCGGGACACCTCTGGTGTCCGACTTCCGTTTGCTATCCATGGCTTCCAAAATTCTCTATCCGGTGATTGCCGCCATCGGCATCGCAGCGGCTTCGGGTGCCGCCTGGTGGTTCCAGAACCGCAGCACGGCCGTGGCCCCGGCGCCTGCCGGTGCCGCAGCGCGCGCCAATGGCGCGGGCCCGGCCCGGCCCGTCACGGTCGAGGCCGTGCGGGTGCAGCTGATGAAGCTCACCGACGACGCCCAGGCCGTGGGCAGCCTGCGCTCGCGCCAGAGCGTGATGCTGCGCCCCGAGGTCAGCGGCCGTGTGCTCAGGCTCAACTTCAGGGACGGTGAGCGCGTGCGCAAGGGCCAGCTGCTGGTGCAGTTCGACGACCAGCTGCAGCAGGCCCAGATCAAGCAGAGCCAGGCCGAGCTGTCGATCGCCCAGGCCAACCACAAGCGCAACCAGGAGCTGCTGGCGCAGAACTTCGTGAGCCAGCGTTCGCTGGACGAGAGCGCCGCCAATCTGGAGGTGGCCCAGGCCAAGCTCGCGCTGGCGCAGGCCACGGCCGACCGGCTGCGGATCATCGCTCCCTTCGACGGTATCGCCGGCATCCGCAACGTCAGTGTCGGCGACTACCTCAAGGACGGCACGGACATCGTGAACCTTGAAGACATCGACACGGTCTATGTGGACTACCGCCTGCCCGAGCGTTACCAGACCCAGGTGAAACCCGGCCAGCGCGTTTCGGTGGAGCTCGACGCGCTGCCCGGGCGCAGCTTCGATGCGCGGGTGCAGGCTGTCGACCCCTTGATCGATGCCAATGGCCGCTCCATCGGCGTGCGTGCCAGCATCCCCAACCGCCAGCTGCAGCTGCGCCCGGGCATGTTTGCGCGCGTGAGCACCTTGTTCGGCGTGCGCGAGCGCGCCCGCGTGGTGCCCGAGGAGGCCATCGTGCCGCAGGGCGGCCGCCAGTTCGTCATCAAGCTCGTGCCGGGGCCGGACAACGACACCCTGGTCTCGCGCCGGGTCGAGGTCAAGGTGGGCATCCGCCGCCCGGGCCAGGTCGAGATCGTCGAGGGCCTGCAGGAGGGCGACACCGTGGTCACGGCGGGCCAGCAACGTCTGCAGCGCGATGGCAGCCCGGTCAAGGTGCTCGAGCTGAACCGCCCGACGGCCGGTTGATCCGGAGGCCGCATGCAACTGCCCGAAATATCGATCCGCCGCCCGGTCTTCGCGACCGTGCTCTCGCTGCTCGTGCTGCTGATCGGTGCGGTCAGCTTCCTGCAGCTGCCCGTGCGCGAGTACCCCAAGATCGACGAGCCCGTGGTCACGGTCACGGTGCGCTACGCCGGCGCCTCGGCCGAGGTGGTGGAGTCGCAGATCGCCAAGCCGCTGGAGGACTCCATTGCCGGCATCGACGCGGTGGACGTGATCACCTCGATCTCGCGCGCCGAGCAGGCCCAGATCTCGGTGCGCTTCCGCCTGGAGAAGGATGCCGACGCCGCGGCCGCCGAGGTGCGCGACCGCACCTCGCGCGTGCGCAACCGCCTGCCGCAGACCATCGACGAGCCGGTGATTGCCAAGGTCGAGGCCGACGCCTTTCCCGTGATCTGGCTGGCCTTCTCGAGCGATACGCAAAGCGCATTGCAGCTCAACGAGATGATCAACCGTCTGGTCAAGCCGCGGTTGCAGACCGTGACCGGTGCGGCCGACGTGCGCATCTTCGGCGAGCGCAAGTACGCCATGCGCGTCTGGCTGGACCCGGACCGCCTCGCGGCCTACAAGCTCACCACCCAGGATGCCGAGGATGCCTTGCGGCGCAGCAATCTGGAAGTGCCCGCCGGGCGCATCGAGAGCCGGCAGCGCGAGTTCTCGGTCTCCTCCAACACCGACCTGCGCACGCCGCAGCAGTTTGGCGAGATCGTGATCCGCACGGTCAACGGCTTTCCCGTCAAGCTGCGCGATGTGGCGCGCATCGAGGAGGGTGCGGCCGAGGAGCGCACCTCGGTGCGCCTCAACGGCCGCCCGGCCATCGCGACCGGGGTGATCCGCCAGGCCACGGCCAATCCGCTGGAACTGAGTGCCGGCGTGCGTGCCATGCTGCCCAAGCTGCAGGCCGACCTGCCTGCGGGCGTGAGCATCACCGTGGCCAACGACAACTCGGTCTTCATCGACCGCTCGATCAAGAACGTGTTCCAGACCATCGTCGAGGCGGTGGTGCTGGTGGCGCTGGTGATCTTCGTCTTCCTGCGCACGCTGCGCGCTTCCATCATCCCCATCGTCACCATCCCGGTGAGCCTGGTCGGCGCCTTCGCGCTCATGGCCCTGGCCGGCTTCTCGATCAACACCCTGACCCTGCTGGCCCTGGTGCTGGCCATTGGTCTCGTGGTGGACGACGCCATCGTGGTGCTGGAGAACATCTACCGCCACATCGAGGAGGGGCTGGACCCCTTCAGCGCGGCCATCAAGGGCGCGCGCGAGGTGGGCTTTGCCGTGGTGGCCATGACGCTCACCTTGGCCGCGGTCTACGCGCCGCTGGCCTTCACCCCAGGGCGCACCGGTCGCCTCTTCGTCGAGTTCGCGCTGGCGCTGGCCGGCGCGGTGATTGTCTCGGGCTTCATCGCGCTCACGCTCTCGCCCATGATGTGCTCCAAGCTGCTGCGGCACAACCCCAAGCCGGGCGTCTTCGACCGCACCATGGAGCGCTGGCTGAGCGCGCTGAGCACGGGCTACGAGAACCTGCTGCGTCGCGTGCTGACCATGCGCTGGGTGGTGCTGCTGGGCATGGGCTTGGTGATCGCAGCCATCGCGCTCATCCTGCCGGGCATGAAGAGCGAGCTCGCACCGCTGGAGGACCGCGGCGTGGTGCTCAACGTGGTCAATGCGCCGGACGGCTCCACGCTGGATTACACGGACCGGTACGCGAGCGCCATCGAGGCCATCGGCAAGGATTTCCCCGAGTTCGACCGCATCTTCGTCGTGGCTGGCAATCCCACGGTGAGCCAGGCCAGCGTCTCCATGCGCGCGGTCGATTGGGATGAACGCAAGCGCACCACGCTGGAGATGGCGCGCGAGATGCAGCCGCGCATCAGCGTGCTGCCCGGGGTTTCCGCCTTTCCGATCACGCCCCCCTCGCTGGGCCAGGGCTTCCGTGAGCGGCCGGTGAACTTCGTGATCCTGACCTCCGAGAGCTACGAGGACCTGAACCAGGTGACGCGTCAGTTCCTCGACGAGATCGCCAAGAACCCGGGCATCCAGGGGGCCGACGTGGACCTGCGCCTGAACAAGCCCGAGCTCAAGATCGACGTCAACCGGGAAAAGGCCGCCGACCTGGGCGTGGGGGTGGACACGGTGGCACGCGCCATCGAGACCATGCTGGGCGGCCGGCTGGTCACGCGCTACAAGCGCGAGGGCGATCAGTACGACGTGATCGTGCAGACCCAGTCCGTGGGGCGTGACACGCCCGACGACATCGAACGCATCTTCGTGCGCGGCCGCAACGATGCCATGATCCCCCTGGCTTCGCTGGTCACCGTCAACGAATCCGTCGCGCCGCGCGAGCTGAACCATTTCAGCCAGCGCCGCGCCGTCACCATCACGGCCAACCTCGCACCCGACTATTCGCTGGGCGAGGCCCTGAACTTCCTCGACGAGGTGGCCAAGCGCGTGCTCAAGCCCGGCTACACCACCGACCTCAACGGCACCTCGCGCGAGTTCCGCAGCTCCCAGGGCTCGCTGACCATCGTCTTCATCCTCGCGCTGCTCTTCATCTTCCTGGTGCTCGCGGCGCAGTTCGAGAGTTTTGTCGATCCCTTCGTGATCATGCTCTCGGTGCCGCTGTCCATGATCGGTGCGCTGCTGGCGCTCAAGTTCACGGGCGGTTCGCTCAATGTCTATTCACAGATCGGCCTGATCACGCTCGTGGGGCTGATCACCAAGCACGGCATCCTGATCGTGGAGTTCGCCAACCAGATGCGCGAGCAGGGGCTGGAGACGGTCGAGGCCGTGGTCAAGGCCGCTGGCCAGCGCCTGCGCCCCATCCTCATGACCACCGGCGCCATGGTGCTGGGTGCCGTACCGCTGGCGCTGGCCACGGGTGCCGGTGCCGAGAGCCGCGTGCAGATCGGCTGGGTCATCGTCGGCGGCATGACGCTGGGCACCTTGCTCACCATCTTCGTGGTGCCGACCATGTACACCCTGCTGGCCCGTCGGCACGCTCCCGGGGCCGACAAGCGCGCGGTCAACGACGCGGGCGCGCACGATGCCGAGCTGATCGCCAAGTAGGCGCCGCAACGGTTCGTACTTGCGAAGAGGGGTGTCAAGCACCCCGTGCCATGTCGCACAATGGTCGACATGAGCCTGCAAGCAAGCGATGATCCGGGCCTGAGCGCCGCCGAAGCGGCCAGGCGACTGGCCGAGGATGGCCCCAACGCCCTGCCGGGCGAGGGGGCGCGCAGCGGCTTGCACATCCTGCGCGAGACCGTGCGCGATCCGATGTTCTCGCTGCTGCTGGCTGCAGCCGGCCTCTACCTCCTGCTCGGCGAGCTGCAGGAAAGCCTGAGCCTCGCCCTGATGGTCTGCGTGGTGATCGGGCTCACGCTGTACCAGGAAGGCAAGACCGAGCGCGCCATCCAGGCCCTGCGCGACCTCTCCAGCCCGCGGGCGCGCGTTATCCGCGACGGCCAGGCGCTCACTGTGGCCGGTCGCGAACTGGTGCGTGGCGATCTCATCCTGCTGGCCGAGGGCGACCGCATCGCCGCCGATGCCGAACTGCTTTCGGCCGGCGAGCTGCAGGTGGACGAATCCCTGCTCACGGGCGAGTCGCTGCCGGTCGGCAAGAGCGCCGGCGGGGTGTCGGCGCTGCACGCCGGCACGCTGGTGGTGCAGGGCCAGGGCCTGGCGCGGGTGAGCGCCACCGGGCCGCGCAGCCAGATGGGACAGATCGGCCGGGCCCTGCAGACGGTGCGGGCCGAGGAGTCGCCACTGCGGCGGCAGACCCGGACCCTGGTGCACCGGCTGGCCTGGCTGGGCCTGCTACTCTGCCTGATGCTGGTGCTGCTGCAGGGCCTGTTGCGCGGCGACTGGCTGCAGGCCCTGCTGGCCGGCATCGCCCTGGCCATTGCGATGATGCCCGAGGAGTTCACGGTGGTGCTGACGGTGCTGCCGGCCCTGGGGGCCTGGCGCCTGTCACGTGAGCAGGTCCTGACGCGACGCATCGCCGCCATCGAGACCCTGGGTGCGACCTCGGTGCTCTGCGTCGACAAGACGGGCACGCTGACCCAGAACCGCATGCGCGTGGCCAGTCTGTACGCCGGTGGTGCCGAACTGGCGCTGGACGACACCTCGCGCAGCGAGCTGCCGGAGGACGTCCATGCGCTCGTGGAGTACGCCATCCTGGCCAGCCGCATCGATCCCTACGATCCCATGGAGCAGGCCTTCCATGCCCTGGGCCAGCAGTTCCTGGCGCAGACCGGGCATCTGCACCGTGACTGGGTGCTGGTGCAGGAATACGCGCTCACGCCCGAGCTGCGGGCCATGGCCCATGTCTGGCAGGGTGACGAGCGTGGGGGCCACGTGGTGGCGGCCAAGGGCTCACCGGAAGCCATCGTCGATCTCTGCCACCTCGATGCATCGCACCGTGCGGTGGTGGCCGCCGCCGCCGATGCCATGGCTGCGCGGGGCCTGCGCGTGCTGGGGGTGGCGCAGGCGCGGCATCCGGGTCCGCCCTGGCCAGCCGCTGAGCACGACTTCGACTTTGCGTTCATCGGCCTGCTGGGCCTGGCCGACCCGCTGCGCGTGGAGATTCCCCAGGCTGTGCGCGTATGCCGCGAGGCCGGCATCCGCGTGGTGATGATCACCGGCGACTACCCGGTGACGGCGCGCGCCATCGCGCGCCAGGCCGGCCTGACGGAGGGTACGGTCCTGCTCGGCGAGGAGCTGGACCGTCTGTTGGATGCCGAGCTGCAGCAGCGCCTGCAGACGACGAGCATCTGCGCGCGGATCGCGCCGACCCAGAAGCTGCGCATCGTGCAGGCCCTGCAGGCTGGCGGCGCGGTGGTGGCGATGACGGGCGACGGTGTCAACGATGCCCCGGCGCTCAAGGCGGCGCATGTGGGTGTGGCCATGGGCGCTCGCGGCACCGATGTGGCGCGTGAGGCGGCAGCGATTGTGCTGGTGGACGACAACTTTGCGTCCATCGTGCGTGCCGTGCGCCAGGGCCGGCGTATCTTCGGCAACCTGCGCAAGGCCATGAGCTACATCCTGGCCGTCCACGTGCCGATCGCCGGCATGGCGCTGCTGCCGCTCCTGCTGGGCTGGCCCATCGTGCTCTTTCCCATGCACATCGCCCTGCTGGAGCTGGCCATCGACCCGGCCTGCGCCATGGTGTTCGAGAGCGAGCCGGCCGACGAGGACGTGATGCGCCAGCCGCCGCGTGATCCGGCCACGCCCCTGTTTGCCGGCAGCACGCTGGTGCAGGCCGTGCTGCAGGGTCTGGGGGTGCTGGCTGCGGTACTGGGCGCCTACCTCTGGGGGACGCAGCAGCTGGACGAAATGCAGGCGCGCTCGCTGGCCTTCAGCACCCTGGTGCTGGGCAATCTGGCGCTGATCCTCTCGAGCCGGGCCGGTGCCCGCGGCCTGCTGGCCTCGCTGCGGGTGCGCAACCCGATGCTCTGGGCGGTGGTGGCCTTCACGCTGGTCCTGCTGGCCCTGGCGCTCTATCTGCCGCCGCTGGCGGCCGTGCTGCGCATGACGCCGCTGGGGCCGGGTCTGCTGGGCGTGGCGCTGCTGGCCGCTGGACTCTGTCTGCTGTGGTTCGAGGGGATCCGGCTCACGGCGCGGCGCGCTACCGGGCCGCGGCGCTGATCAGATCACGCCCTCGAACATCATCACGTCGACCTCGTCGCCCACGGCCACGTTGCCCTGGCCGTGGTGCAGCACGATCAGGCCGTTGGCCTGCACCATGGAGCTCAGCACCCCGGAGCCCTGGTTGCCCGTGGTGCGCACCTGCAGCGTTCCCTCGGCCGTGGTGCTGACGATGCCGCGCTGGTACTCGGTACGGCCGGGCTTCTTGCGCATCGGTTCCAGGCTGCGCGCGCGCAGCAGCGGCGGGGGCGCTGCGTTGCTGCCCATCATCCTCAGCAGGGCCGGGCGGACAAAGGCGAGGAAGGTCACCATCACGGCCACCGGATTGCCCGGCAGGCCGAAGAGCACGCAGGAGCGCTGATCCGAGGCGATGTGCCCCACGGCCATGGGCCGGCCCGGGCGCATGGCGATGCGCCAGAAAGCCACGTCGCCTAGCTGCTTCATCATGGTCTTGGTGTGGTCGGCCTCGCCCACGCTGACGCCGCCGCTGGTGATGATGGCGTCCGCCTCGGCGGCCGCGCGGCGGAAGGTGGCCTCGAGCTTCTGCGGTTCATCACCCACGACACCGTAGTCCAGCACTTCGATGCCCAGCCGCGTGAGCAGGCCGAAGACGGTGTAGCGGTTGCTGTCGTAGACCGCGCCTTCGCGCGGCGCTTCGCCCAGGCTGAGGATCTCGTCGCCCGTGGAGAAATAGGCGACCTTGAGGCGGCGGCGCACCGTGACCATGGGGATGCCCAGGCTGGCGGCCAGGCCCAGGGCGGCAGGGGACAGGCGTGTGCCGGCGCGCAGCGCGGGCTGGCCCTGCATCACGTCCTCCCCCTTGATGCGGCGGTTGTCACCAGTCTGCAGCAGACCCGCGGGAAGGGTGATGGTCTCGCCGCTTTGCTGCACGAACTCCTGCGGGACCACGGTGTCCAGGCCGGCGGGCATGATGGCGCCCGTCATGATGCGCACGCACTGGCCCGGGCCGACCTGACCCTGCCAGGCCTTGCCGGCCAGCGCCGTGCCCACGGATTGCAGCGTGAGCGGCGCCTCCGGGCGCAGCTGGTGGCCGGCGAAGGCGTAGCCGTCCATGGCCGAGTTGTCGTGGGGCGGTACGCTGACGGGGGAAATCACGTCCTGCGCCAGCACACGGTCCAGGGCCTCGAAGAGCGGCAGCTCTTCGGTCTCGGTCACGGGGTCGACCAGTCGACTCAGGAAGTCGTTGACGGCGGCGGCGCTCAGGGCCTGCGGGTCGTAGCCCTGCAGTTCGGCGGCGATCTGCGCAATGCTTTTCATGCCCTCAGGAGCTCTCGAGTTGCTTCAATTCGGCCAGGGTGTTGGCATTGGCGAAGGCCAGCGGATCGTCGCCAGGCAGGTCGAAGGGGACGACAACGGTCCGGTGCTGCGCGGTCCAGGCGTCGATCTTGCGGCCGCCGCCTTGCGTGAACTTCACCAGGCTCTCCAGCAGGTCCACCTTGAGCAGGCAGAAGACCGGCTGGGTGCGGACCTGCGTCTGTCCCTGCGCGTCGGTCTCGGGGCCGGCGGCCATGGCGATCTCGGCGTCGTCGCGCTCCAGGGCGTCGGCCAGGCGCGCCACGAGGTCCAGCGGGAAGCGCGGGGTGTCGCAGGGCACGGTGACCATGTAAGGCGTCTCGCAGCGCTCCAGTCCGGTCAGAAAGCCGGCCAGCGGGCCGGCATAGTCGGCCAGCACGTCAGGCCAGACTTCGGCACCGAAGGACTCGTAGGCTGACAGGTTGCGGTTGGCATTGATCATGACCGTGCCGACCTGCAGCTGCAGGCGCATGAGCGTGTGCAGGGCCAGGGGCATGCCGTTGAAGTTCTGCAGGCCCTTGTCCACGCCGCCCATGCGGCTGCCACGGCCGCCGGCGAGGATCAGGCCGGTGATGTCTTGCGGGGAAATCAAATCTAGCCTCCGATATAGCTCATCTCGACGCGGCGCTGCGGCGGCTGACCGACTTCAGGTGGCTGCAGGCTGCGCAGTTCCGAGTAGCGGTCGTCGCGCGCCCCCCAGATGTGGCCGATCGCCGATGCGATGTCGGCATCGCTGGCGCCGCCGCGGATCAGGCTGCGCAGGTCGTGGCCCTGGGTCGCGAAGAGGCAGAGATAGAGGCGCCCTTCGGTGGAGAGGCGGGCGCGGTTGCAGTCGCCGCAGAAGGCGTGCGTGACGCTGCTGATGACGCCGATCTCGCCCAGGGACGGGTCGTGCCGGCTGTCGGGTCCGGCGTAGCCCCAGCGTTCGGCCGTTTCTCCCGGGGCGCTGGGCTCGAGCTGCACCAGCGGCAGCTCAGCGTGGATCTTCTGGACTACGTCGGCCGAAGGCAGGACCTCGTCCATGCGCCAGCCGTTGGTGGCGCCCACGTCCATGTACTCGATGAAGCGCAGCACCATGCCCGTGCCGCGGAAATGCCGCGCCATGGGCAGGATCTCATGCTCGTTGGTGCCGCGCTTGACGACCATATTGATCTTGACCGGGCCCAGGCCGGCCTGGCGCGCGGCGGCAATGCCCTCCAGCACGTCCTGCACGGGGAAGTCCACATCGTTCATGCGGCGGAACACGGTATCGTCCAGCCCGTCCAGGCTCACGGTGACGCGCTGCAGGCCGGCCTCCTTGAGTGAGCGGGCCTTGCGGGCCAGCAGGGAGCCGTTGGTCGTGAGGGTGATGTCCAGCGGCGCACCGTCCACGGTGCGCAGCGCCGCCAGCTGCTCGATCAGGATCTCGATGTTCTTGCGCAGCAGCGGCTCGCCACCGGTCAGGCGGATCTTGCGCACGCCATGGGCGGCAAAGAGACGGGCCACGCGGGTGATCTCCTCGAAGCTCAGCAGGGCGCTGTGCGGCAGGTAGGCGTAGTCCTTGTCGAAGATCTCCTTGGGCATGCAGTAGCTGCAGCGGAAATTGCAGCGGTCGGTGACGCTGATGCGCAAATCGCGCAGCGGACGACCCAGGCGGTCGGCGAGCAGACCCGTGGCCGCGAGGCGGGTGGCCGGGTCGAAGGCGGCCGCCGGCGCCTGCAGGGTCGGGATACGCTGGTCGACCAGTGGAATGACACGTTCGGACATGCCCTTATTGTGGCTCAGCCGGCAAGCCCCTGACGGCAGGGGTGTTCAAAACGCGCGACAAGGGCGCGGATGGAGGCCTTCTCAGGGCAAAAGGGCGCGCCGGGCAGGGCAGAATCAGGTCAGGGATAAGAAAAGCACCCCGACCCTGGAATTCTCCATGACCTCCCGAATTCAATCTGCTGTCCTGCTCATGCTCTATGGACTGAGTGCCGCCGCCGGCGCCCAGTCCGCCGCCGTGAGCGAGAAGGACTATCTCGACGACGTCCCGGTGGTCCTGTCGGTCTCACGCCTGCCGCAGCGCCTGGACGAGACACCGGGAGCGGTGACCCTCATCGACCGGCAGATGATCCGCATGAGCGGCGCGCGCGACGTCGCCGACCTGCTGCGTCTGGTGCCGGGATTCCGCGTCACCAACGCCTTCGAGAGCAACACGCCCCAGGGCAGCTACCACACCACGCTCAGCGACTATTCCAACCACATCCAGGTCATGGTGGACGGCCGCTCGGTCTATTCCAGCTATCTGCAGGGCAGCACCGGGCCGGGCCTGCAGACCGTGGCGATCGAGGACATCGAGCGCATCGAGGTCTACCGGGGTTCCAACTCGGCCGCCTATGGCGCGCGCGCCTTTCTGGGCAGCATCAACATCGTCACCCGCGACCTGGTGGACACCCAGGGCGCGCTGGCCCAGGTGTCCCGCGGCGGCAACGGTATCGAGGATCAGATGCTGCGCCTCGGCTGGGGAGACGAACGGGCGCGTTTCCGTCTCAGCGCCGACGGACGCAACGATGCGGGGCTGGACGGTGCCAGCGGATCCAGCCGTGTGCAACGCGTCAACCTGCGTGCCGATTTGCGCGCGGGCCCGCACGACGTGGTGGAACTGCGCACCGGACAAAGCCTGATCGATGCCGGCGTGGGATTTGCGGGTGATCAGAACAACAATGCGCGGACGCGCCGCATCGACACCAGTTTCGTGCAGCTGGACTGGCGCCGCAACCTCGATGCCGACCAGGATCTGGCCTTCCAGGCCTCCCACACCATCGAGCGCATCCGTGACAATTTCGTCTACACGCCGGACACCCGGATCACGGTGGATTTCGGCGGTCAGGCGAGCAATTCGAATCTGCTGCTGCAGCACACGGTGCGTCTGAATCCGGCGCTGCGCCTGGTCTGGGGTGGCGAGCTGCGACGGGAGTCCGTGGTCTCACGGCCACTCTACAACACCGAGGCGGCCTTCAACAACGACTTTGCCCGCCTCTTCACCAACGTCGAGTGGCGACTGCATCCCGACGTGCTGCTCAACGCCGGGGCCCTGCTCGAGGACAGCAGCCAGTCGGGCAGTCACGTTTCGCCTCGCGTGATGCTCAACTGGCGCGTGGCCGAGGGACACACCTTGCGCGGCGGCTTCAGCCGTGCTTTCCGGTCGCCGAGCAACTACGAGAAATATGCCAATGTCCGTTACTTCATCGGCAGCACGCTGATCGAGTCCGTGGACGTGGCCCGCGGTGGCATGTTGTCGGAAAAGGTGCTGGTGCGAGAGGTTGGCTACCTCGCCGAACTACCTTCGACGCGGCTGAGCTTCGACCTGAGGCTGTTTGATGAACATGTGACGGGCCTGGTGGGGCGGGAGCCCTACGACCTGCCGGGCAGCGGTGTCCTCAACACCCAGGTGTTTGACTATGTGAACGACGAGGACTTTCGCATCCATGGCCATGAATTCCAGTTGCGCTGGAAGCCGTGGGACGGCAGCCAGTTCGTCTACGCCTATGCCCGTGTCGACAGCACCCAGTTCTACAACTCGAGTACACAGGTGGGGCACTACGGCACCCAGGGTCTGATGTTCATGCAGCAGCTGCCCGCCGGTGTGGCCTTGAGCCTGATCCATTCCGAGGCGGATGCCGGGCGTTACCCCGGCTTTGACGCCGCCATGCCGGCGGTGCGCCGCACCGACCTGCGATTGGCCAAGCAGCTGCGTGTGGCCGGCCGGCCGGCTGAACTGGCGCTGGTCGGACAGAACCTCGGGTCACCGTATGCCGATTTTCGACCCGAGTTCCGCTATCCGCAGCGGGTCTATGTGCAACTCCGGGTGGAGCACTGAACCGCATGCGTCTGGCGCCGCTGTCCCTGCTCGTCTTGCTGGCCTCCCTGGCCCTGGGGGTGCGGGCCAGCGAAGTGCTGGTGGTCAGCAGCGAGCTGAGCCCGGCCTATCAGGAGGCAGCGGATGCCGTGGTGGCAGAGCTCGGACGGCGCGAGGTGCTGCAGCTGCCCCTGGCCGAGCTGACGGCCTATCGTGGCCCGGCCCCGCGTCTGTACATGGCGCTGGGGACCGAGGCCTGCAGCCAGCTGGCGCGCGCGCCCCTGTCGACGCCCGTGCTCTGCACGCTGTTGCCGCGCGCCAGTTTCGAGCGTGTGTTGCGCGAGACGGGTCGGCGTACCGGAGCCGCCTTGTCCGCCCTGTACCTGAACCAGCCGCCGGGGCGTCAGCTGGATCTGATCCGTCTGGCCTTGCCGCAGGCGCGTCGCATCGGGGTGCTCTGGGGGCCGGACTCGGTCGCCAACGAGGGGGCGCTGGAGGCTGCGGCGCAGGTGCGTGGCCTGCGCGTGGTGGGCGTACCCGTGCGACCGGAGGAACCGGTCTTTGCCGGTCTCAAAAAGATACTCGAAGAGTCTGACGTGCTGCTGGCGCTGGCCGATCCGCAGATCTACAACAGCAACAGCATCCAGAACATCCTGCTGACCTCCTTCCGCGCCCAGGTGCCCATGCTGGCTTTTTCGCCGGCCTATGTGCGTGCCGGTGCCTTGATGGCCGTGCATTCGACCCCGCGCCAGATCGGCCAGCAGGCCGGTGTGCTGGCGCGCGGTGTTCTGCAGGGGCAAGCGCTGGGTCAGCCGCAGTTTCCGCTGCAGTTCGACGTCAGCGTGAACGAACACGTGGCGCGCTCGCTGGGTCTGCGGCTCGATGCCGCCAGCCTGACCGAGCGCCTGCGCCGACTGGAGCGTGGTTCATGAGATTTCTCGACATCCGCGCGCGCATGCTGCTGGCGGCCCTGCTGCCCGTCACCCTGGTGGCGGTGTTGCTGTCCTCGGTCTTCCTGGCCGGACGCTATGCGGATCTGGACGAGGCGCATCAGCAGCGTGCGCGTTCGCTGGCCCGCCAGCTGGCCAGCGCCAGCGAGTACGGTCTGTTCTCTGCCAACACCAACAGCCTGCAGTCGATCGCCGCCGGTGCCTTGCGCGAGTCCGACGTGCGATCCGTGCTCATCCTCGATGCCCAGGGCCAGGCCCTGGCCGTGGCGGGCTGGACCGGGCAGGTCGTGTTGCCGGCCCTGGGGGCGCAGGAGCAGCAATGGGTCGATGCCAAGACCGGCCACGATCTGCTGGTGCAGCCTGTCAGCCCCTCCCAGTTGCAGCTCGATGACCTGTTCGAGGTCCGGGGCCGCGCCGGCGAGGCGGATGCGCCGCCTCTGGGCCATGTGGTGATGGAGGTGTCGCGCGCAGGTGTGGTGTCACGCAGCCAGGACATGCTGGCGATTGGTCTGGCCGTGACCCTGGGGGGGCTCCTGTTCGGCAGCGTGCTGGCGGTGCGCATCGGTCGCGGCGTGATCCGGCCCATCCTGCGTGTCTCACGCATGATCGAGCGCATCGGCGCGGGCGAGCTCGGCGTGCGCGGTGAGGTCCGGCCCGATGATCCCCTGCGTGACCTTCAGCAGGGCCTGAACCAGATGGCAGAGCACCTGCAGCAGGGGCGTGACGAGCTGGAGCGGCGCGTCACCCTGGCCACGGCTTGAAGCCTCCTCGAATTCCTGAACCAATCAGAAGTAGAGGTTGGGGAATTGTTTCACACGGTACTCGACCGG
>JAIERT010000184.1 GCA_019746735.1 Burkholderiaceae bacterium
CAGCCCTAGGCCGGCAAACCTATGAATTCACTTGAATGCTAGCAGTTAGGTCCTTGTCCTGCAAAGGATTTTTCCCTTCCTTTCACCATATGACGTTGTCAAAAGCAGACGTTTTGTATGTGATTGCAACAGGAGCTGGCCACACCGAAGACATGTGCAGCGACGGACGGCGGCCCGACAGGGCCCAGGGCAGGGTGTGGGCCACTGCGAATTTTTATAATGGCGACGCGCCCTTACAAAGTTTTTATGCCGCCTGACTCCCCCTCTGATTCCGACCGCCCCGCTGCCCCCGTCGGCGTCAAGACCTCGCGTTTTTCCCGGCTGCACCCGGCGCTGCGGCTGGGCCTGTTATGCGCTGCTGCCGGCCTGGCCGGCATGCTGTCACTGCTGATGGCTCTGGGCGTCGCCATGGCGCTGGCCTATCCCAATTTGCCCGACGTCTCCGATCTCTCGGAATACCGTCCCAAGTTGCCGCTGCGGGTCTTTTCGGCCGAAGGCAACCTGATCGGCGAATTCGGGGAGGAACGGCGCAACTTCACCCCTATCAAGGACATCCCCCGGGTCCTGACCGATGCCGTCCTGGCCATTGAGGATGCACGCTTCTACCAGCATGGTGGCGTGGATTACGTCGGGGTGGTGCGAGCCGGCCTTGCCAACGTGGGCAAAGCCAAGAGCCAGGGCGCCTCGACCATCACCATGCAGGTCGCGCGCAACGTCTACCTGTCTTCGGAAAAGACCTTCACGCGCAAGATCTACGAGATCCTGCTGACCTTCAAGCTGGAGCACCTGCTGACCAAGGACCAGATCCTCGAGATCTACATGAACCAGATCTACCTGGGCAACCGGGCCTACGGCTTCGCGGCGGCCTCGGAGATCTATTTCGGCAAGCCGATCAAGGACGTCAGCATCGCGGAAGCCGCCATGCTGGCCGGTCTGCCCAAGGCGCCCTCGGCCTTCAACCCGATCAGCAATCCCAAACGCGCCCGCAGCCGCCAGCTCTACATCATCGACCGCATGCTGGACAACGGCTTCATCACCGCCGAAGAAGCACAGACCGCCAAGCAGCAGGAGCTGCGGATCAAGTCCGGCGGCAACTCGGGAGCGGCCAGCAATCCCTCGCGCAGCCATGCCGATTTCGTGGCCGAGATGGTGCGCCAGCTGATCTTTGCCCAGTATGGCGAGGAGACCTACACCCGCGGCCTCAACGTCACCACCACGATCCGCTCCGGCGATCAGGAGGTGGCCTACCAGGCGCTGCGCCAGGGCATCATGGACTACGAACGCCGCCAGGCCTATCGCGGTCCGGAGAAGTTCATTTCCCTGCCGGCCAAGGCGGAAGAGCTGGACGATGCGATCGACGACGCCCTGGACGAACACCCGGACAACGGTGACCTGCTAAGCGCCCTGGTGCTGGATGCCAGCGCGCGCAAGGTCGTGGCCGTGCGCCGGGGCGGCGAAACCCTGGAGATCACCGGCGACGGCCTGCGCTACGCCCAGGCCGCCCTGCAACCCCGCGCTGCGCCCAAGCTCAAGATTCGCCGCGGCGCCATCATTCGCGTGATGCAGACGCCCAAGAACGGCTGGGAGATCCTGCAGCTACCGGAAGTCGAGGGCGCTTTCGTGGCACTCGACCCGCGCAATGGCGCCATCCGGGCCCTGGTCGGCGGCTTCGATTTCGAAAAGAACAAGTTCAACCACGTCACCCAGGCCTGGCGCCAGCCCGGATCAAGCTTCAAGCCCTTCATCTATTCCGCCGCGCTGGAAAAAGGCTTCACGCCGGCCACCGTGGTCAACGATGCCCCGCTGTTCTTCGAACCCGAACTGACCGGCGGCCAGCCCTGGGAGCCCAAAAACTACGACGGCGCTTTCGAAGGCCCCATGCCGCTGCGCCGCGGCATGGCCAAGTCCAAGAACATGATCTCGATCCGTGTGCTCGACGCCATCGGCCCGCGCTACGCACAGGAATGGATCAGCCAGTTTGGCTTCGACGCCGGCAGGCACCCGCCTTACCTGACCATGGCGCTGGGTGCCGGCTCGGTCACACCCATGCAGATGGCTGTCGGTTACTCGGCCTTCGCCAACGGGGGCTATCGGATCAACCCCTGGTTGATCAGCAAGATCACCGAGCAGAAGGGCAAGGTGCTCGCGCAGGCCAAGCCGGTCGCCCCGGACGAATCGATGCGCGCCGTCGATGCACGCAACGCCTTCGTGATTTCCAGCCTGCTGCAGGAAGTCATGCGCACGGGAACGGGCTCGCGCGGCATGGTGGCCCTGAAACGCCCCGACATCTATGGCAAGACCGGCACCACCAATGACTCCATGGATGCCTGGTTCGCCGGCTACCACCCCAGCCTTGCCGCCGTGACCTGGATCGGCTATGACACACCGCGCAAGCTGGGCGATCGCGAAACCGGCGGCGGCCTGAGCCTGCCGGTCTGGATCAGCTACATGCAGCACGCCCTGCGAGACGCCCCCGTTCTGGAGATCGCCCCCCCCGAGGGCGTAGTCCAGGCTGGAGTCGACTGGATGTACGCCGAGCACGCCAAGGATGGCGGCGTGCTGTCCCTGGGTCTGGATGACATGCCCGCCGTCATGCCACCGCCCGGTGGGCTGCTGCCGCTACCGCCGGCATCCGTGATGCCGCCCGCTACCGCCCCGGCACCGGCACCCGCCGCTGCACCGGCCAGCCCCCCGCCCGGCGAGGAAAGGCTGCGTATCCTCGACCTGTTCAGGAACTGATCAGGGGCTGAACAGCAGCGGCGCCCCGGCCTGCTCGCTCGCATAGCGCGACAGGCCGGCGAAAAATTCACCCTGGCCCTTGGTGTCCATCCAGTGCTGGCCGTCGAACTTGTAGTGATACCCGCCGGAACGCGCGGCCAGCCAGATCTCGTGCAGTGGTTTTTGCAGATTCACCACGATCTGGCTGCGATCCCGGAAGACCAAGGTCACCATGCCACCCACACGCTGGTTGTCGATGTCCGCATCGCTTTCCTCGTTGATGCGGTCACAGCAGGCCTCAATGGCGCTGAGCACGCTCTCGGCGCGGTCCATGAACTCGGTGTCGGTCATTACAATTCCGTGATGTTGCAAACCAGCCGGATTCTAGTCAGTGCCCTCAACCATGGCGCGTGCGCTGGTATGGCCGCCGTGATTCTGCTGGTCCTGGCGGGTTGCGGCCAGACTGGCGCGCTCTATCTGCCCACCGAGCCGGCCGCGGCCAACCGGGCCAGCCTGCCTGAATCGCTCTGGCCGGTCATGCCGTCCAAGAAGAAGGAAGGCGCTGCGCCAGCCGCCAGCACGCCTGCCCCCGTACCCTCTACCGAAACCGTCAAGCCATGACCGCCCAGAATCTCCCGGGTCGCCCCCATATCGCCTACCGCGGCGACGCGCTGTTCATCGAAAACGTGTGCCTGGCCGATCTGGCCCGCGAGCATGGCACGCCCCTCTTCGTCTACTCCCAGGCCGCCATGCTGGGCGCCCTGGCCGCCTACCAGCGCGGCTTTGCCGGCCGCAAGGCGCAGATCTGCTACGCCATGAAGGCCAACTCCTCGCTGGCCATCCTGCAGCTTTTCGCGCGTGCGGGTTGCGGCTTCGACATCGTCTCAGGCGGCGAGCTCGAGCGCGTACTGGCCGCTGGCGGCGATCCGGCCAAGATCATCTTCTCGGGCGTGGGCAAGACCCGCGCCGAGATGCGCCAGGCGCTGCAGACCGGCATCGGCTGCTTCAATGTCGAGAGCGAAGCCGAACTCGACGTGCTCGATGAAGTCGCGCGCTCGGTCGGCAAGCGCGCGCCGGTCAGCATCCGCGTCAACCCCAACGTCGACGCCAAGACCCACCCCTATATCTCCACCGGCCTCAAGGGCAACAAGTTCGGCATTGCACACGAGCGCACCTTGGCCACCTACCAGCGTGCTGCGGCGCTGCCTGGCCTGCAGGTCGTCGGCATCGACTGCCACATCGGCTCGCAGATCACGCAGGAGAGCCCCTATCTCGACGCCATGGACCGCGTGCTCGACCTCGTCGATGCCATCGAAGCCGCTGGCATCCACCTGCACCACATCGACTTCGGCGGTGGTCTGGGCATCGATTACAACGGCGACACGCCACCGGCGGCCGATGCACTCTGGGCCCGCCTGCTGGCCAAGCTCGACGCCCGCGGCTACGGCGAGCGCCAGCTCATGATCGAGCCCGGTCGTTCGCTGGTGGGCAATGCCGGCGTCTGCCTCACCGAGGTGCTCTACCTCAAGCCCGGCGAGCAGAAGAACTTCTGCATCGTCGATGCCGCGATGAACGACCTGCCGCGGCCCGCCATGTACGAGGCCTACCATCAGATCGTGCCGCTGAGCACCCGCGCCGGCCATGCCAGCAGATGGGACCTGGTCGGCCCCATCTGCGAAAGCGGCGACTGGCTGGGCCGCGACCGCGCGCTCAACGTGCAGCCGGGCGATCTGCTCGCCGTGCTGTCGGCGGGCGCCTACTGCATGAGCATGGCCAGCAACTACAACACCCGCGGCCGCGCGGCCGAGGTGCTGGTCTCTGGCGACCAGGCGCGCCTAATCCGTCGCCGTGAAAGTGCGGCCGACACGTTCCAGCACGAGTCCCTGCTTTGACAGGACATCGATCGTCGTGAAGCGCCCCCGGCACGTCCCCCCCGCGATCCCCGGGCTTGGCCTTATGCTGCCAGCCTCGCCCTCGTTTGATCGCTCCCGCTGAGTTCGCCACGCGCGCCATGCCTGTATCGCCCCAATCCCTGTCCGGCCTCGCGCCCTTCCTCAGGCCCTACCGGCTGCACCTGTTCGTGGCCGTGGTGTTCCTGCTGCTGGCGGCGGCCGCGACCCTCGCCTTTCCCTCGGTGCTCAGGCACCTGATCGATCAGGGTTTCGCGGCCGATGCGTCACAGGACCAGCTGGCCCTGAACTTCCTCTATCTCTTTGCCCTCGCCGTGGCCCTGGCCGTCTTCTCCGCCGGGCGCTACTTTGCGGTGAGCTGGCTGGGCGAGCGCATCACGGCCGATCTGCGCAACGCGGTCTACGCGCATGTCCTGCGGCAGAGCCGCACTTTCTTCGAGACCACCCAGTCGGGTGAAGTGCTGTCCCGCCTGACCAACGACACCACGCTGGTGCAGACCGTGCTCGGCTCCTCCTTCTCGATGGGCCTGCGCAATCTGCTCATGGGTGCGGGCGCGCTGGCGATGCTGGTCTGGACCAACCCCTGGCTCATGCTGCAGGTGGTCCTCGTGCTGGTCGCGGTGATCCTGCCCAGCGTCTACCTGGGCCGGCGTGTCCGGCGGCTGTCCCGGGCGAGCCAGGACCGGGTGGCCGATTCCAGCGCCATCGCCGCCGAGGTACTCAACGCCATCTCGGTCGTGCAGAGCTACACGGCCGAACGTCGCGAGACCGCGCGCTTCATCGACTCGACCCAGAAGACCCTGCGCACGGCGCTGGGCCGCATCCGCGCCCGGGCCGTGCTGGTCGGCTTCATCATCATTGCCTCCAGCGCCGTGCTGCTCTGGGGCCTCTACATGGGCACGCTGGCCGTGCAGGCGGGGACCAGCACCGCCGGTCAGCTCGGCGAAACCGTGCTCTACGTGGTGCTGCTGGCCAGTGCCTTTGCCGTGCTGGGCGAGGTCTATGGCGACATCGCCCGGGCCGCGGGCGCGACCGAGCGACTGATGGAGCTGCTCAACACCGAATCCGGCCTGCGGACCGTCTCGCAGCCGGTGCAGGCGCCCTGGCCCGAGGGCGGGTCCTCGCTGGCGCTGGAATCGGTCCGCTTCCATTACCCCTCGCGCCCCGAAACCTGGGCCTTGAACGAACTCAGCGGGGTGATCCGCCCGGGGCAGACGGTGGCGGTGGTGGGCCCCAGCGGCGCCGGCAAGACCACCCTGTTTGACCTGCTGATGCGCTTCTACGATCCGCAGTCCGGGCGCATCGTGCTTGACGGCGTCCCGATCGACCAGATGACCCTGCCGGCGCTGCGCGAGCGCATGGCCATCGTGCCCCAGGAGCCCGTGATCTTTTCCGGCACCGTCAGCGACAACATCCGGTACGGCCGTCCCGACGCCAGCCTACAGGACGTGCAGGCGGCGGCCCGCGCCGCCTATGCCGAGGAATTCATTGCCAACCTGCCCGAGGGCTACGACACCTATCTGGGGGACCGGGGCGTTCGCCTTTCCGGCGGGCAGCGGCAGCGGATCGCGATCGCGCGCGCCATCCTCAAGAGTCCGCCCCTGCTGCTGCTGGACGAGGCCACCAGCGCGCTGGACGCGCACAGCGAGCAGATGGTGCAGGCGGCCCTGGACAAGGCCATGCTGGGACGGACCACGCTCGTGATCGCGCACCGTCTGGCGACGGTCCAGCGCGCCGATGTGATCTGGGTACTCGAGCGCGGCCGCCTGATCGAGCAGGGCACGCACGCCGAGCTGCTGGCCCAGGGCGGGCTCTATGCCAGCCTGGCCGCGCTGCAGTTCAACACCTCACACTGAGTCCCCGTCGGAGCCCGCCGGACCCGGCGCCTGCCGGGCCCGCTCCTGTTCGCGCTGTCGACGCGTCTGCTCCCGTGCCTTGCGCACGTCGTGGATTTGCCAGAGGCCAAACACGATGACCAGCACGAAGATCCCCAGTTCCAGCCAGATACCCATGATCGCCTCCTACCCGCGTCGCTCATGGTCATCGACCAAAAGCGTCAATTAAAGTTGACATTATCGATATTAAATATATATTGACACTTATGACCGTCATTTTTCATTGACGGCGCCCTCATCCAGGAGGCTCCATGAGTCTGTTGACGCGAGCTGAGCAAGCCCTCAGCACCCATTTTGAAGCGGCGACAGGGAGCGGGGCACCTCCGCTGCTGCAGGCAGCGATGCGGCATGCCGTCTTTTCGGGCGGCGCACGCATCCGTCCCCAGCTCTGCATCGCCGTGGCCACCGCCTGTGGGGACGATGCCCCCGAGCTGAGCAACGCGGCGGCCGTGGCCCTGGAGCTGATGCACTGCGCGTCTCTGGTGCACGACGACATGCCGGCGTTCGACAATGCGCCGCTGCGGCGCGGCCGGCCCACGGTGCACAAGGCCTACGGCGAACCGCTGGCGCTGCTGGCCGGGGATGGCCTGATCGTGATGGCCTACCGCGTGATGCTGCTGTCCGGGCAGCGGCAGCCCCAGCGTCTGATCGCCCTGCTCGACAACCTCACCCAGGGCGTGGGCCTGCCCGATGGCATCGTAGCCGGGCAAGCCTGGGAGTGCGAGACCACGGCCGATCTGGGGCAGTACCAGCGCGCCAAAACCGGTGCGCTGTTCGTTTCAGCCACCTGCGCGGGCGCCTTGAGCAGCGGCCACGCGCCCGAGCCCTGGGCCCCGCTGGGCGCCTTCCTGGGCGAGGCCTACCAGGTGGCCGATGACATCCGCGATGTGATCGGTGATGTGGCCAGCCTGGGCAAGCCGGCCGGGCAGGACGCATTGCATGCCCGCCCGAGTGCGACCCAGGTGCTGGGTCTGGACGGCGCCATCCAGCATTTCGAGAACCTGATCCGGCAGGCCGGCGACTCCGTACCGCCGTGCGCCAGCCGCGACATGCTGCGACAGCTGGTGCAGCACGAATCGGAGCGGCTGGTGCCCAAAGCGGTCTGCGAGGGCTCCCGCCAGCGTCGGGTGCAGCAGGCCCAGGCCCTGCCGCCAGTCCTGCTCTGAGTCGAATCCCATGACAGACCCGCTGGACCTGGCCCCGCCGACGATGACGCCATCCACAGGGGGCCTGTGGCGAGACGCGTTGCGCCGGCAGTTGGAGCGCCTCTATGCCAGCCCGACGCTGTACCGGTGGTCGCTGGCCAACCCGCTGACGCGCTGGGTCACACGCCGGCGCACCGAGCGGCTTTTTGATCTCATGGCCGGCTTCGTCCACAGCCAGGTCATGCTGGGCTGCGTGCGGCTGGACCTCTTCCGCCTCCTGCACCAGGCCCCCGCCGATCTGGACACGATCGCACGGCGCGTGGCCTTGCCGGCGCCCGCGCTGCAGCGCCTGCTGCTCTCGGCGGTCGCACTGGGTTTGCTCGAACACCGCAGCCAGGGGCGCTTCGGCCTCGGCCCCCTGGGGGTACCTCTGGCAACCCACGCAGGCATCGCGCAGATGATCGAGCACAACCAGCTGCTCTACGAGGACATGCGGGACCCTGTGGCCTTCCTGCAGAACGCCTGGCAGGGGGGCATGGCCGCGTACTGGCCCTATGCGCATGACCCGCAGGCCCCAGAACACCACGCGCAGGACACCTTCCGCCGCTATTCGGAACTGATGGCCGCGTCACAAGGCTTCGTGGTGCAGGAGATCCTGGCGTCCTACCATTTCAACGCCCACCAATGCGTGCTCGACGTGGGGGCCGGCAAGGGCCGTTTCGCCAGCGCCCTGGCCGGAAAAGCCCCGCACCTGCGCCTGCAGCTCTTCGATCTGCCGCCGGTCCTGGCGCTGGCACGCGAGGCCTTGCAGGACCCCGGCCTGAGCGACCGGCTGCAGTTCCATCCCGGCAGCTTCCTGCACGACCCCCTGCCGACAGGCGCCGACCTGATCACCCTGGTACGCGTCGCGCATGACCACCCGGATGGGGTGGTGCAACAACTGCTGGGAAAAATCCACGATGCCCTGCCGCTGGGCGGCACCCTCCTGCTGGCCGAACCCATGGCCCAGCCCGATGGCCAGCCGGGCAGCCCGTCCGATGCCTACTTTCACTTCTACCTGCTGGCCATGGGGGCCGGGCGCCTGCGCACCCCGGATGAGCTGCGCCGCCTGATGGAGGCCGCGGGCTTCAGCCATGTCGAGCTGGTTCCGAACGCCATGCCCATCCATACCCGGATCCTGATCGGTCGGAAATCTAGGTGTTTACCCTTGTAAACGCCTAAATGTGTAAATCTTATTTGACACTTATCAATGTAAGTTCAGAATGAAGCCATGAAAGCACAAGCCGTCGTGTTCAACAACCCCAAGCACCTGTCCCTGCAGGCGCTGGAGCTCCCCGAATTGAAGGAGGGGCAGCTGGAGGTTGCGGTGGACTACAGCGGCATCAGCACCGGCACCGAGCGCATGCTCTGGGACGGCAGCATGCCCGCCTTCCCCGGCATGGGCTACCCGCTGGTCCCCGGCTACGAGACCGTCGGCCGGGTGGTACGCAGTGCACCGGGGGCCACACTGCTGGAAGGCCAGACGGTCTTCGTGCCCGGCGCCAGCTGCTTCACCGGCGTGCGCAGCCTGTTCGGCGGCGCCGCCTCCAGGCTGGTGGTGACCGAACAGAAGGTGCTGCCCGTCGCGGACCATCTGGGCGCCAGGGCGGTGCTGCTGGCCCTGGCCGCAACCGCCTACCACGCTGTCTCCGGCGGCGGCCAGCAAGAACCGCATCGCGCGCCGGAACTCATCGTCGGTCATGGCGTTATGGGTCGCCTGCTGGCGCGCCTGACCGTGGCCGCCGGCTTCGCCCCGCCCACGGTCTGGGAGACCCAGGCCGAGCGCGCCATGGGCGCCCAGGGCTACCCGGTCCTGCGCCCGCAGGACGACCCGAAGCAGGACTACCACACCATCTACGACGTCAGCGGCGACGCCTCCCTGCTCGACCAGCTGATCCAGCGCCTGCGCCCCGGTGGCGAGGTGGTGCTGGCCGGCTTCTACCGCCAGAGCCTGCAGTTTGCCTACGCCCCGGCTTTCATGCGCGAGGCGCGCATCCGGGTGGCGGCCGAATGGAAGCGCCCCGATCTGCTGGCCGTCAACCAGCTGGTGGCCGATGGCCGTCTCTCACTCGATGGTCTGGTCACCCATGTCCAGCCCTCGCACCTTGCCACCGTTGCGTATGAGACCGCGTTCGGTGATGTCTCCTGTCTCAAGATGATTCTCGATTGGAGTGCCAGCGCATGAACACCCAGACCCAGCCTGCAGAACAGCCCATCAAGTTTGTGGAACTGCTACGCCAGGAGGCCGCTGTCGACCCGGCGCCCGTATCCACCAGCGAGGTGACCAAGACCACGCAGATCATCGCGATCTATGGCAAGGGCGGCATCGGTAAGAGCTTCACGCTCGCCAACCTGAGCTACATGATGGCCCAGCAGGGCAAGAAGGTGCTGCTGATCGGCTGCGATCCCAAGAGCGACACCACCAGCCTGCTGTTCGGCGGCAAGGCCTGCCCGACCATCATCGAGACCTCGTCGCGCCTCAAGCTGGCCGGTCAGGCCGTGAGCATCAGCGACGTCTGCTTCAAGCGCGACGGCGTGTTCGCGATGGAACTCGGCGGCCCCGAGGTCGGCCGCGGCTGCGGTGGTCGCGGCATCATCCACGGCTTCGAGACGCTGGAGAAGCTGGGCTTCCATGACTGGGGCTTCGACTACGTGCTGCTCGACTTCCTCGGCGACGTGGTCTGCGGCGGCTTCGGCCTGCCGATTGCCCGCGACATGTGCCAGAAGGTGATCGTGGTGGCCAGCAATGACCTGCAGTCACTCTACGTGGCCAACAACGTCTGCTCGGCCGTCGAATATTTCCGCAAGCTCGGCGGCAACGTCGGCGTGGCGGGCATGGTCATCAACAAGGACGACGGCACGGGCGAGGCCCAGGCCTTTGCGAGCAATGCCGGCATCCCGGTGCTGGCGGCGATCCCGGCCAACGAGGACATCCGCCGCAAGAGCGCCAGCTACGAAATCATCGGCAAGCCCGACAGCGAGTGGGGTTCGCTCTTCGCCGAGCTCGCCCAGAACGTCGCCGAAGCGCCTCCCAAGCGGCCCAAGCCGCAGACGCAGGACCAGCTGCTCGGCCTGTTCAGCGCCGACACGGTGGGCCGCAATGTGGTGCTCGAACCCGCCACCCTGTTCGACATGGTGGGCAAGGACGACACCGTCAAGCCCAGTCTCGAAGTCATCTACGACCAGACCTGAACGCCATGGCCCGCACCATCCCCATCCAGCCGGTCAGCGCCCACGCCTCTGCGGCACCAGGCGAAGCCGGAGCCTGCCATGCCGGGGCCGATCACATGCAGGCGGCCGCGCGGCAGGCAGGCAAGTCCGAAGTGCTCGAGCAATACGCCCGTGACTACCCACGCAAGCAGGAGGCCGGTCCGCACGACCAGCCGCAAAGCATGTGTCCGGCCTTCGGCTCGCTGCGGGTGGGCCTGCGGATGCGGCGCACCGCGACCATCCTGTCGGGCTCGGCCTGCTGTGTCTACGGCCTGACCTTCACCTCGCATTTCTACGGTGCGCGCCGCAGTGTGGGCTACGTGCCTTTCAATTCGGAATCGCTGGTCACCGGCAAGCTGTTTGAGGACATCCGCGAGGCGGTCCACGCCGAGGCCGATCCGGCCAAGGTCGACACGGTGGTGATCATCAACCTGTGTGTTCCGACCGCCAGCGGCGTGCCGCTGCAGCTGCTGCCGAAGGAGATCAACGGCGTGCGCATCATCGGCATCGACGTCCCGGGCTTCGGGGTACCGACCCACGCCGAGGCCAAGGATGTGCTGGCCGGGGCGATGCTGAAATACGCCCGCGAGGAGATCATGAACGGCCCGGTGGCCACGCCCAAGGGCGGCCGCTCGGTCGTGCCCACCGTGAGCCTGCTGGGCGAGATGTTCCCGGCCGATCCGGTGATCATCGGCCAGATGCTCGCGCCCATGGGCCTGGCCGCCGGACCGGTGGTCCCCACCCGCGAGTGGCGTGAGCTCTATGCGGCGCTGGACTGCAGCGTGGCAGCGGCCATCCATCCCTTCTACACCGCCAGCATCCGTGAATTCCAGGCCGCCGGTCGCCCCGTCGTGGGCTCGGCGCCGGTCGGGCTCGAAGGGACGCAGGACTGGCTGCAATCCATCGGCACGGCAGCGGGAGTCGGCCAGGACCTGATCGATCTGGCGCGCAACCAGCAGCTGGGTGCCATGCGCGGCCTGCTGGCGCAAAAGCCGATCAGCGGGCGCATCACACTCAGCGGCTACGAAGGCTCGGAACTGCTGGTGGGACGCCTGCTCATCGAGTGCGGTGCCGATCTGCGCTACGTCGGCTCGGCCTGTCCGGCCACGCCCTGGAACGCACACGACATCGCATGGCTGCAAGCCCATGGCGTGCAGGTGCAGATGCGCGCCTCGCTCGAGCAGGACCTGTCAGCCATGCACGAGTACCAGCCCCAGCTGGCGATCGGCACCACCCCGGTGGTGCAGAAGGCCAAGCAGCTGAGCATCCCTTCGCTCTACTTCACCAACCTGATCTCGGCCCGCCCGCTGATGGGGGTGGCGGGCGCGGGCTCCCTGGTCCAGGTGGTCCAGTCGGCCATCGGCAATCAGCAACGCTTCGACGAGATGAAGGCCTTCTTCGGCGAGGTCGGCTCGGGCCATGCCGCCGGTGTCTGGGAGTCGGTGCCGGTGGACCGTCCCGAATTCAAGGCCGAGACCCGCCGCCTGCTCGAGAAGCAGCTCAAGAAGCGCAAGGCCGAGGAGATGGGCACATGAGCGCCGTCAAGTCCCCGCTGATCATCGACCACGACCGCGCAGGCGGTTACTGGGGCGCGGTCTACGTCTTCACCGCCATCAAGGGTCTGCAGGTCGTGATCGACGGACCGGTCGGCTGCGAGAACCTGCCGGTGACCTCGGTACTGCACTACACCGATGCCTTGCCCCCGCATGAGCTGCCCATCGTCGTGACCGGCCTGGCGGAAGAACAGCTGGGCCGCGAGGGCACCGAAGGGTCCATGAAGCGGGCCCATGCGACCCTGGACCCGGATCTGCCCGCCGTGGTGGTCACCGGATCGATCGCCGAGATGATCGGTGGTGGCGTGACGCCAGAGGGCACCAACATCGCCCGCTTCCTGCCGCGCACCATCGACGAGGACCAGTGGCAGTGTGCCAACCGCGCCATGTACTGGCTGTGGAGCGAATACGGCCTGCGCAAGGTCCCGGCCCGCAAGCCCTTCAACGAGCGCACGGCAGAGGAGCGGCCGCGCGTCAACATCATCGGCCCGGCCTACGGCACCTTCAACAGTGCCAGCGACCTAGCAGAAATCCGCCGTCTCGTCGAAGGCATCGGCGCCGATGTGAACATGGTCTTTCCGCTCGGCAGCCACCTGGCCGATGTGCCCAAGCTGGCCGATGCCGACGTCAACATCTGCATGTACCGCGAGTTCGGCCGCATGCTGTGCGAGGCGCTGGAGCGCCCCTATCTGCAGGCTCCCATCGGACTGCACAGCACCACCCGCTTCCTGCGCAAGCTCGGAGAGCTGCTCGAGCTCGATCCCGAGCCTTTCATCGAACGCGAACGCCACACCACCATCAAGCCCATCTGGGACCTGTGGCGCTCGGTGACCCAGGACTTCTTCAGCACCGCGAGCTTTGCCGTGGTGGCCAACGACACCTACGCCCGCGGCCTGAAGAACTTCCTCGAATTCGAAATGGGCCTGCCCTGCCGTTTCAGCATCTCGCGCACCGCCGGCACCAAGACCGACAACGTCCGGGTGCGTGAACTGGTCAAGACCCAGACGCCCCTGATCCTCTTCGGCAGCTACAACGAACGCATGTACCTGAGCGAGACCGCCGGCCAGGGTCCGATGCGGGCCGCCTTCATTCCGGCCTCCTTCCCGGGCGCGATCATCCGCCGGCACACCGGTACACCCTTCATGGGCTACAGCGGCGCCACCTACCTGATCCAGGAAGTCTGCAACGCGCTGTTCGATGCGCTCTTCCACATCCTGCCCCTGGCCAGCGACATGGACAAGGTCGAGGCCACCCAGGCACGTGGCCTGGTCACACCGAACACCACCTGGCAGGACGAGGCGCAGTCCAGGCTGCGCGAGCTGATCCAGGCCCAGCCCGTGCTGGTGCAGATTTCCGCGGCCAAGCGCCTGCGGGACCAAGCCGAGCAGATCCCCCGGATCACCGGCTGCGACAGCGTGACGCTGACGCATGTCGAAGCGGCAGGCCATGCCCTGGGCATGGGGGGGGTACCGGCATGAACAGCCTGCGCCGCCCCCGCCCTTTCCATTCGGATCCCGTCGCCAGCGGCGCCGGGTCCACCCCCATGTCGTGGCCCTGTGCTGCGGCTGCCCATCTGCGCGGGCTGTGCGCAACCCTGGTCGCAAGGCCGTAACGAAGGAGCACATATGTCAACCAAGACATCCATCTCAGGACTGTCAGACGAGGAAGCTCAGGAGTTTCACCACTACTACATGCAAGGATTTGTGGGATTTACGGCCGTGGCTGTAGTTGCACACATCTTGGTATGGATGTGGCGCCCCTGGCTCTGAGTCCAGCTTTTTTAACCGATTGACGGAGTAACTGTCATGCAACACACCCCACTAATCGAGGCTGACCATGCGCCTGCGCATGAGTCACAAGCCTTCTGGACCATCTTTCTGCTGGCCTTCGTTCTTCTCTTCGTGGTTGTCCTGCTGGCCAAACTGGTAGGCGTTCACTGGAGAGAGCTGTTGCCCGGCGCAGAGCATGCCAAAGGCATCGGTCAAGGTGTGAAAGCGGCGGTTTACACCTTCATGTCCCACATCATCTAGGAGAAGCATCATGTGGAGAATTTGGCGACTTTATGACCCGCTGCGAGCCATGGTGGTTCAAGGCATTTTTCTGTTCGCGTTGGCAGCGATGATTCACCTCATCCTGCTCAGCACCAACAAGTTCAACTGGCTGGACGGAGCGAAGAAGCCGGCGGCGACAACGGGGCAGTATTCCCCGCTGCCTCCCTCGGTTCCTGCCGCGAAGTCCTGATTCCAGAAGCCTAGCGCAGGTGCTGTGCCTGGACAGGGTCCAGAGCAGCATCTGCTCATCACAGACAAGCAGGAGACCACACCATGGCCATGCTGAACTTTGAGAAAAAATACCGGGTCCGTGGCGGGACTCTGCTCGGTGGTGATTTGTTCGACTTCTGGGTCGGCCCTTTCTACGTGGGATTCTTTGGCGTCACCACCCTCTTCTTTGCGATCCTGGGAACAGCCATGATCCTCTGGGGTGCCTCTCAGGGCCCCACCTGGAATCTCTGGCAGATCAGCATCGCGCCTCCCGACCTGTCCTACGGCCTGGCCTTCGCGCCGCTGATGGAAGGCGGCCTCTGGCAGCTCATCACGGTGTGCGCGATCGGCGCCTTCGTGTCCTGGATGCTGCGCGAGATCGAGATCTGCCGAAAACTGGGCATGGGCTACCACGTCCCCTTTGCCTTCGGCGTGGCGATCTTTGCCTACGTCACCCTGGTGGTGATCCGACCGGTGCTCATGGGCGCCTGGGGGCATGGCTTCCCCTACGGCATCTTCAGCCACCTCGACTGGGTGTCCAACGTGGGCTACCAGTACCTGCACTTCCACTACAACCCGGCACACATGCTCGGCGTGAGCTTCTTCTTCGCCAGTGTGTTCGCCCTGTCCCTGCACGGTGGATTGATTCTGTCCTCCACCAACCCCAAACCCGGCGAGACCGTGCGTACGCCGGAGCATGAGGACACCTTCTTCCGCGACATCATCGGCTACTCGATCGGCACCCTGGGCATCCACCGTCTGGGCCTCTTCCTCGCCCTGGCGGCCGTGCTCTTCAGCGCGCTGTGCATCGTGCTCAGCGGACCGTTCTGGAGCCGCGGCTGGCCCGAATGGTGGAGCTGGTGGCTCAACCTGCCGATCTGGTCCCAGTGGCCTCTCAAGTAAGAACAGGAGCAGATCATGGCGCAATACCAAAACCTGTTCACCACCGTGACGGCGACCGGTCCGGTCCATCACGGGGTGGAGCTCGGACGCGGCAACGACCCACGCCTCGGTGAACCTCTCACCAGCTACTGGCTGGGCAAACTCGGCAATGCCCAGCTCGGGCCGGTCTACCTCGGTGGCCTGGGCGTGGCCTCTCTGATGTGTGGGCTGATTGCCTTCTTCACCATCGGCATGAACATGCTGGCCTCGGTCAACTACGATCCCATCCAGTTCGTGCGCCAGCTCTTCTGGCTGGCCCTGGAGCCACCGCCGCCGAGCTATGGCCTCTCGCTGCCCCCGCTCAATCAGGGCGGCTGGTGGCTGATCGCCGGCGGCTTCCTGACGCTGTCGCTGCTGCTGTGGTGGGCCCGCACCTACCGGCGCGCACGCGAACTCGGCATGGGCACCCACATCGCCTGGGCCTTCGCCGCCGCGATCTGGCTCTTCCTGGTGCTGGGCTTCTTCCGCCCGGTCCTGATGGGCTCCTGGGGTGAGGCGGTGCCCTTCGGCATCTTCCCCCACCTGGACTGGACCGCGGCCTTCTCGCTGCGCTACGGCAACCTGTTCTACAACCCCTTCCATGCGCTGTCGATCGCCTTCCTCTACGGATCGGCCCTGCTCTTCGCCATGCACGGCGCCACCATCCTGGCCGTGACCCGCTTCGGCGGCGAGCGCGAGATCGAGCAGATCACCGATCGCGGCACGGCCTCGGAGCGGGCGGCCCTCTTCTGGCGCTGGACCATGGGCTTCAACGCCACGATGGAGTCCATCCACCGCTGGGCCTGGTGGTTCGCCGTGCTGTGCCCGCTGACCGGCGGCATCGGCATCCTGCTCACCGGCACCGTCGTCGACAACTGGTACCTCTGGGCCATGAAACACGGCGTGGCGCCACCGTATCCGGATGTCTTCCCGCTGATCAGCGACCCGGCCCTCAGCACAGGAGTCAAGCCATGAAGCAACACCACCACACCTCCAGCGGCCCGCGTCCGATCACGCTGTCCCTGCTCAAGGGCCTGACCCTGGCCGTGGCCGTGACCGTCCTGGCGGGCTGCGAACGCCCGCCCATGGAATCGGTCCAGCACGGTTACCGCGGTACCGGCATGGTCCAGGTCTACAACCCGAGAACGGTCGAGGCAGCAGCCGACAAGCACGTGGTGCCCGTCGCCGAACCCCAGGCCGACGACAGCGGCCCCAAGGCCTCGGCGGTCTACCAGAACGTCAAGGTGCTGGGTGACCTGAGCGTGGGCAAGTTCACGCGGGTGATGGTGGCCATGACCTCTTGGGTGGCCCCCAAGGAAGGTTGCGTGCACTGCCACAACCCGGCCAACTTTGCCGATGACAGCAAGTACACCAAGGTCGTCAGCCGCAAGATGATCGAGATGACGCAGCACATCAACCAGGACTGGCAGCAGCACGTCGGCAGCACCGGCGTGACCTGCTACACCTGCCACCGCGGGCAGAACGTCCCGAGCGATATCTGGACCAAGCTCAATCCCCAGCCCTACGGCGCCAACTTCATGGGCGACAAGGCCGGTCAGAACGAGCCCAATCCGGTGGCCAACCTCTCCTCGCTGCCGGTCGATCCGTTCACCCCTTTCCTGCTGGGCAACGAGCCCATCCGGGTCAACGGCAACACCGCACTGCCCTCGGGCAACCGGCAGTCGATCAAGCAGGCCGAGGCGACCTACAGCCTGATGACCCACATCTCGACTTCCCTGGGCGTCAACTGCACCTACTGCCACAACACCCAGTCGTTCTCGAACTGGAAGGGCAATCCTCCGCAGCGGCTCACGGCCTGGTACGGCATCCGGATGGCACGCGACCTGAACGTGAACTACATGGAGACCCTGGTCGAGGCCTTCCCGGCGCACCGCAAGGGCGCCCTGGGCGATGTCGCCAAGCTCAACTGCGCCACCTGCCACCAGGGCGCCTACAAGCCGCTGAACGGCGCGCCCATGGCCCAGGACTTCACGGAGCTGGGCGGGCTGGCCAAGGTGCTGGCCGCCAACGTTCCCAAGCAGTGAACGCACAGGCATGAAAACCGGGGCCGGCCATGATCACGATCCTGGCACGGCCCCGTTCCCTTTCTGAGGGCTGGGGCACGACGCTCCGGCCTGCCTGCACCGCACGGGGTGACTGGCCGCCAGCGGAGCCGCGGGCATGAGCGCCATCCCCTCCTCCGCTGACGTCCTGCCCGGTGTGGTGGTCGTCATCCTGCTGGACTACCTACGCCGGCACCAGGCCTGGGGATGGATGCGCCTGGTCGCCGGCCCCTCCAGCTTCAAGGACGTTCCCGGTCTGCTGTTTGCCAAAGTCATGGGCAGCGGTCATGGCGGCGGCTTCGGCCTGCGCCCCAGCGCGACGCACCAGGGCCTGATCTGCCGCTTCAGCGGGCTCGATCTCGCGCTGGAATTCCTGCATGGCAAGCAGGCCAGCGCGCTGCGCGAGCACGCGCGCAAATCCTGGTCCGGCGTGCTGTCGGTCAGCGCCAGCCGCGGCAGCTGGGACCAGCAGCCCTGGCCCCTGACCGACGCGGCTGCCATCCCGAGGGCGCCGGCCGGTCCATCCACGCCCAGCCGACCGCTGGCCATCCTCACCCGGGCCAGCATCGTGCCCTCCAAGGCCATGGCCTTCTGGCGCTATGCGCCAGCGGCTCAGGCCGATCTCAACAAGGCACCGGGCTGCCTGCTCGCCATGGGCCTGGGCGAGGTGCCGCTGGTGCGTCAATGCACCTTCAGCCTCTGGCGGGATGCCCGGGCCATGCGCGACTACGCGACCCAGGGCGCGCACCAGGTGGCCGCTGCCGCCGCACATCGCCATGGCTTTTTCTCGGAGTCGCTGTTCGTCCACATGGACGTGCTGCAGATGGCCGGGCACTGGCGGGGGCAGGACTTCGGCCATGAACTGGGGCTGAATCAGGAGACAAGACATGCCTAAGCCACACGTGGTCGTCATCGGCGCCGGCATGGGCGGCCTGGCCAGCGCCCTGCGACTCGCGCACCATGGCTGCGAAGTCACGGTGCTCGAGTCCTCGGGCCAGATCGGCGGCAAGGTCCATGCCCGGGAGGTGGCCGGCGCCCTGATCGACAGCGGACCCACGGTGTTCACCATGCGCTGGGTCTTCGATGAACTGCTGCGCGAGGTCGGCACGGATCTGGAGTCCGAGCTGACCATCGAGCCGCTGAGCATCCTGGCGCGGCACTTCTGGCCCGATGGCAGCGCGCTGGACCTGCACGCCGACGCGCAGCGCAGCGAAGCGGCCATCGCCGACTGGGCCGGCCCCGACGAGGCCCTGCGTTTCCGCAAGTTCTGCGCCACCGCCCGCAAGGTGTACGACACGCTGGAAGGACCGGTCATCCGCTCGCCGCGGCCCAGCGTGCTGCCGCTGATCGCGCGGCTGGGCCCTGCCGGCCTGGGTGTGCTGACAGGCCTGGGCCCGATGCGCAGCCTGTGGCACAGCATGCAGCATCAGTTCAGGGACCCGCGCCTGCGCCAGCTCTTCGCGCGCTACTCGACCTACTGTGGCTCCTCACCCTGGCAGGCACCCGCCACCCTGATGCTGATCGCACAGGTGGAGATGAACGGCGTCTGGTCGGTCAAGGGCGGCATGACCGCCCTGTCGGCCATGCTGTGGCGCCTGGCCCAGGCGCGCGGCGCACGCGTGCAGCTGCACAGCCGCTGCACGCGCATCCTGCAGCGCCAGGGCCGGGTCACCGGCGTGCAGCTGGAGAGCGGCGAGCAGCTGTGTGCCGACGCCGTGATCTTCAACGGCGACGTTTCGGCCCTGCGCGCCGGCCTGCTGTCCGACGAACTGCGCGCCGCGGTCCCGCGGGCGGCGCCGCCGCGCTCGCTCTCGGCGCTGACCTGGTCCCTACACGCGCCGGCCACGGGGGTGGCGCTGGATCGCCACAACGTCTTCTTCTGCGCCGACTACGCACGTGAGTTCGAGGACATCTTCGGTCGGCGGCGCATGCCCGAACAACCCACCATCTACGTCTGCGCGCAGGACCGGCCGGGAGCCGTCGCCGATGGCGCCGCCGAGCGGATTTTCTGCCTGGTCAACGCCCCGGCCATCGGCGACGACGAGACCCTCGATCAGAAAGGTATGGCGTCATGCGAATCGAACAGCTTTCAACACCTGCACCAGCTCGGCCTGAGGATCGCGATCACGCCGCAGAACTGCGTGCGCACGACGCCCTGGGAATTCCACCGGCGCTTTCCGTCCTCCGGCGGCAGCCTCTACGGCCAGGCGACCCACGGCTGGACCGCGATCTTCTCGCGCCCGGGGGCGGTCACGCCGCTGCAGGGCCTGTACCTGGCCGGGGGCAGCGTGCACCCAGGCCCCGGGGTGCCGATGGCGGCGATGTCCGGACGGCTGGCGGCCGAGGCCCTGCTGGCGAACCGCGCTTCGACCAGCGTGTTCCAGCGGACGGCTACCTCTGGTGGTATCTCGACGCCCTCAGCGACGATGGACAGCACGGCCTGACGCTGATCGCCTTCGTCGGCAGCGTGTTCTCCCCGTACTACGCCTGGGCGCGACGCAGCGGCCCGGCCGATCCGGACAACCATTGCGCGCTCAACGTGGCCATCTACAGCCGCGGCGCCCACCGCTGGGCCATGACCGAGCGTGGCGCGGCCCACTGCGCGCGCGATGGCCGGCAGTTCACCATCGGCCCGAGTGCCATGGAATGGGATGGCAGCTGCCTGCGCATCCGCATCCGCGAACGGTCGGTGCCTTGGGGAAAGCTGATCGAAGGCGAGGTCCGGCTCTGGCCCGAGCAGCTGTTCGGTTTTTCGACGCCACTGGACGCCGCCGGGCGTCATCGCTGGGGTCCGCTGGCCCCCTCGGCCCGTGTCGAGGTCGACCTGCCGGCCCCGGGCCTGCGCTGGCAGGGCCAGGCCTACCTGGACTCCAACGAGGGCGACGAGCCGCTGGGCCAGGCCTTCCACACCTGGAACTGGTCGCGCGCGCGCATGCGCGACGACAGCACCCTGGTCTTCTACGACATGCAATGGCCTGGCCAGGACGAGCGCCTGCTGTCCCTGCGCTTCACCCCCGAGGGCGAGGTGGAAACCATGCCCGGTGCACCCGCTCACACGCTGCGCCCCACGGGCTGGCGCATCACCGGGCGCATGCGCAGCGAGGGGCCGGTCAGACTGCAGGAGGAACTGGAAGACACGCCCTTCTACCAACGCTCGCTGCTCAGGTTCAGCTACGCGGGGGAGTCCTTGCTGGCCTTCCACGAAACCCTGTCCGTGCCACGCCTGGTCTCGCCCATTGTCCAGGCCATGCTGCCCTGGCGCATGCCGAGGCGGGGATAGCAGCGCAAGCCCCTTGCCAGTGGCAGCCGGGGCAGCCGGGGCAGCCAGCTGCAGGTTCAGGCGGTTGCCGAGGAACGTGTGGGCGCGTGTCCCTGGCGCCGTTCGTACTCACGGCGCTCCAGCAGGTCCATCACCCAGGCCACCCTTTGCGGCATGGCACGGTTGGGGAAGAAGACGCCAGCCAGTTCGCTGCTGACGCGCAGCTGCTGGCAGTCACGCACCAGGTGATCGATGGCGGCCAGCGGCGTGGGGACCACCAGGGGGGTGCGGATCCAGGGGGCCTGGGCCCAGGCGGCCGCCAGCAGCACCAGCTTGCGGGCGGAGCTGACCACCGTGCGGTGCTGCACGGAGTCCAGGCCTTCGCGGCGCAGCTGGCTGCCGATTTCCCAGTAGATCAGGGTGGCGGAAAGGATGGCCGCGCGGCAATCGGGGGGCAGCGCGGCAATGCCAAACTGGGATTGGCGATAGAGGCGGTCGGCCTCGTCGAGCAGGCGCGCGACGACGGTTTTCAAGGCCGGCGTGCAGACCGGCTGCTGCAGCCAGGCCTGGGGATCAATGCCCGCCTCGCGCAGCCAGTCGCGGGGCAGGTAGATGCGCTGCAGGGCGGCATCGGCCCCCACGTCGCGGGCAATGTTGGTGAGCTGCATGGCCACGCCCAGCTCGCAGGCGCGCGCCAGCGTGTCCACGCTCTGCGGGCCCATGATCCAGCACATCATGGCGCCCACGCTGCCGGCGACCCGGGAGGCATAGGCCTGCACGTCCTCCAGGCTCTCGTAGGTCCGCCCTGCGGCATCCCAGGCAAAGCCTTCGATCAGCGCATCGAGCAGATGGCGCGGCAGCTGGTACTGCTGCACGACCATGCTCAGCGCGTGATCCTCGACATAGTCCTGCGGCGTTCCGGCATAGATCTGGTCCAGACGCTCCCTGAGCCTGTCCACCGGAGCGTCGCCGGGCGCGGCCTCGTCGACCAGGTCGTCCGCCACGCGGCAGAACGCGTACAGGGCAATCGAGGCCTTGCGGATGCGCAGCGGCAGCAATCGGCTGGCGGCAAAGAAGGTCTTGGAGCCCCCCTGCATCATGGTGGCGCAGGCTTGCAGGCCGTCGCTGCCCTGGGAGGCTTCAGGCATGGACATGGGCGATCACCGAATCCAGCGCCTTGGCCGACATCAGCACACCGGGCACACCGGCGCCCGGGTGGGTGCCGGCCCCGACCATGTAGAGGCCGGGCACATCCTCGCTGCGGTTGTGCGGCCGGAACCAGGCGCTTTGCGTCATCACGGGCTCCAGGCCAAACCCGGCCCCCTTGTAGGACCAGAGCCGGTCGTGGAAATCCTGCGGGGTACTGACCTTGGACGTCACGATGGACCCACGCAAGCCCGGCAGCACGCTGTTCTCCAGCACCTCGGCAATCGCCGCGCGGTAGGTCTCGGCGTAGCCCGCCCAATCCGTGCCGCTGTCCAGATTCGGCACCGGCGACAGGGCGTAGAAGGTGTCGCAACCGGCCGGCGCCATGGACGGGTCGGTGGCCGTGGGGCGATGCAGATAGAGGCTGAAATCCTGGGCCAGCTTGTGGCGCTTGAAGATGTCGGTCAGCAGCGCCTTGTAGCGCGGGCCCAGCACCATCATGTGGTGCGGCACCTCGGCATACTGGCGCGAGGTTCCGAAGTACCAGACGAAGAGGCCCATGGAATACTTGCCGCGCTCGATGCGCGCATCGGTCCAGTGTCGGCGGTGCTCGCGCGCCACCAGATGCTTGTAGGTCCAGGCCGTGTCGGCATTGCTGACCACGATGTCGGCGGCGATGAACTCGCCACTGTCGAGCTCGACACCGCAGGCGCGGCCGTTCTCGATGCGGATCCGGGTCACCGGCGCGTTCAGGCGCAGCTGGACGCCACGCGTCTGCAGCAGGCCCACCAGGCCACGCACGATGGCGCCGGTGCCACCCATGGCCGAATGCACGCCCCAGGTCCGCTCCAGCGAATTGATGAGCGCGTAGGCCGAGGTGACCGAGAAAGGGTTGCCGCCGATCAGCAGGGGATGGAAGCTCATGACCACCCGCAGCTTCTCGTTCTTCATGTACTTGGCCACCAGGCTGTGGATGCTGCGCCAGGCTTTCATCTTGACGAAGAAGGGGATGGCCTTGAGCAGATCGCTGGGCTTGTCGAAGGCCTTGGAGCCCAGGCCTTCGAAGCCCAGGTCGCGGCACAGATCGGCGTCCTTGACGAACTTGCGGTAGCCCGCGACATCCGCAGGCGAGAAACGCGCGACCTCGGCCTCCATCTGCGCATCGTCGCCGCTGTAGTCGAACGAGCTACCGTCGGCAAAACGGATGCGGTAGAACGGGTCCATGGGCACCAGGGTCACGTCGTCGGCAAAACGCTTGCCGCACAGGGCCCACAGCTCTTCGAGCAGAAAGGGCGCGGTGATGATGGTGGGGCCGGCGTCGAAGGTGAAGCCGTCCTGGTGGTGGACATAGGCGCGTCCGCCCGGGGCGTCCAGCTTCTCCAGCACCTTGACCTGGTAGCCCTTGACGCTGAGGCGGATGGCGGCGGCCAGGCCGCCGAAGCCGCTGCCGATGACCACCGCAATGGGTCGGGCCGGGATGCTGCCCGACGCCAGACCGACGGGTCCCCGCGTCGGCGTGCTGAAACCATCGGAGGTGTAGGCGTTCATGCGTGCTTTCCAGGCGGTGCCGGCGGATTCAGGACCGGTTCGACGGCGCGCGCGGCCATGGCCCAGCCCCACAGCCGCTCCAGCGGCCAGGGCAGGACCATGATGACGTGCTCCACGATGGCCAGCCCCAGCAGGGTGGCCAGCATGACCCAGCCCGTGGTGATGGCCACGGCACCCTGCTGCGCCAGCCAGACCAGCCAGACCCAGGTACCGATCGCGGCGCTCAGGGACAGGACGAACCAGGGCGTGACCGCGCGCTGGCGAAAGTAGCTGCCGAGGTAGGACAGATGCGGCGGCAGGTATTGCGCGCCGGTTTGCGGCACGCCGAAGAACAGGTTCAGCTTGGCCGACAGGCGCATGAACCACAGCAGGGCGTAGGTGCAGATCGCCACATGGTTAGGCTGCTCGGCCTGCATCCACCACAGCAGCGCGAAATTGGCGACCAGGGCCAGCTCGTGGTACAGCATGACCTGCACCGACTCCGCGAAGCGCCGCGCGCCGGTGGCCCCCGGAGTCAGGGCGGTCTTGCGCGGGCCGGTGATCCAGCCGGTCAGGAAGGCCAGCTCATGCCAGCCCCACATGACAATGACACTGCCGAAGGCCAGGTAGGCGTTGAACACGCTGACCTCGCGCATGCTCCAGGCCACGCCGGCAAAGCTCAGGGCCAGCAGCACCGTCCAGCCCGCGAGACTGCGGCTGAAGGTGTGCGCGGGCCGCCGATCGAGCCACAGGATCACGCCCGTGCCGAACCACCAGCACCCTGCCGTGAACAGGCAGGCCCAGATGACCTCCATCACCATGCGGGCTCCATGCGGACCTGGGGTGAGATCTCCTGCTCGATGACCGGCAGGAAGTACAGGCCGGCGAAGGCGAACAGGGCCTGGCCCGCGCACAGCCCCTGCTTGAGCTTGCCGATCAGGCCGCCCCGGGCCTTGGCTTGTTCCATCGCCTGCGAGATGGCGAACAGACGCTCCAGGCCGCGGCGGAATTTCGGGTTGTCCGTGTCCAGCGCCAGCGGAAAGACCTGCCGCGTGATGGCGTTGGTGATGCGGAACACCTCGTAGTCATATTCGCTGGACTCCAGGCCCATGGCCTCGTGCAGCATGGGCCGCGTGTGGTCACGCACGTACATGGTGGCGTAGACGGCCAGCAGGAAGAAGCGGATCCACAGGGTGTTGGCACCGCGCAGCAACTGCGGGTTGGCGCGCATGATCAGGGCAAAGGATTCGCCGTGGCGGAATTCGTCGTTGCACCAGCGCTCGAACCAGCGAAAGATGGGATGGAAACGCTTCTCCGGGTGCTTCTCGAGCTGGCGGAAGATGGTGATGTAGCGCGCGTAGCCGATCTTCTCGGAGAGGTAGGTCGCGTAGTAGATGTACTTGGGCTTGAAGAAGGTGACCTTCTTGGTGCGCTTGAGATTGCCCAGGTCGATGCCCAGGTCGAAGTCGCGCAGCGACTGGTTGATGAAGCCGGCGTGGCGCGATTCGTCGCGCGTCAGGTAGGTCATCAGCTGCTTGATGTCGGGGTTGCTGACGTTCTTGCGGATCTCGTTGTAGAGCACACAGCCGGAGAACTCCGAAGTCAGCGAGCTCACCAGGAAATCCAGGAACTCCTGTCGCATCTCGGGAGACAGGCTGGCCATGCCATCGCGCATCTCGCCGGCAAAGGCCTCGTCACGCTGGAAGTGGTCGTGGTTGTTGTCGCCCTCGTACTCGGCCATCATCCGGTCCCACTCGGCGCGCACCGGCTCGACGCTGATGCGATCCATGGCCGCGAAGTCGGTGGTGTAGAAGCGAGGGCTGATCATGTCGCTGTGCACGGCTTTGCGGTTGGCGTCGTCAGCGCTCTGGATCGATGTGGCGGTGCTTGCATTCATGGTGGCTTCCTGGGCGTCAGCGGGTGGAGGGTTCGATGCCGGCCTGGCGCAAGCCGGCAAAGACGGCCACGTTGGTCGGGCCGAAGGCTTCAAGGTCGATGCGCTGCCGGGTGGCGGGATCGAGCAGGGTCAGGCGGCCATCGCTGCGGCCGATCAGCAGCAGGGGCGCCTGCGCGCCGATGCCGGCACGCTTGCGTTCCCGCACCAGCGCGCGCAGGGTGCTGCGCAGAAAGCCCTGCTCGCCTTGGAAGCTGGCGATCTGGGCACCGGTCTGTGCGTCGAGGGCCAGGACCTCACCGGTCGGGCCGTCCCGGAAATGGAGCTCGCGCTGCCAGAGCGTCCCGGCATCCGGCTGGTGCGTGGTGACGCCCTGCCAACGGGCCCAGCCCACCAGCAGCAGCACGAGCAGCAGCAGGCTGCCCAGCAGCCTGACGGCTGCCGGCAGGGTCTGCACCGGCACGGCGCGGGGGGCGGTGCTCGTGTTCATGCCAGCACGCCGTCAGTGTTGTGGGGCACGTGCTCGTCACGCGGTCGGCCCGTCACGATGGACTCGCCCTGGTGGCTCTCGCGCCAGACCTTGAGCAGCAGCTCGCCCACGGCCTGACCATCGGGCAGGCAGCGCAGCGTGGGCTGCGGATGCCGGACATGCCAGGCGCGCTGGTGCGGCCAGAGGTGGAACCAGCCGATGTGGTCGTCCGGATAGAGCTGCAGCGCGATGTCGGTGCTGTCGTCACCGTAATGCCGGCTGGAGGCACCGGCGATGCGGCGGAACGGCAGGTTGAAGGTGACGGTCAGCACGATGCCGATGCGCATGACGACGCGCTTGCTGGTCACGGTGTAGAGCGACGAGCGGGCGGCGAACCAGGCGCACAGCGTGAGCAGGCCCAGCGCCAGCGTGGCCAGTGCACCGCTGACGACCAGGGGACGCCAGAGATCGCCGCCGCTGTGGCCGCTGCCGATCAGCTGCGCGGTCTGCACCGACAGCATGATGGCGAAGTAGATGCCGACCTTGCGCAGATGGAAGGCGTGCAGGGCCAGTTGGCGCCAGTCGGGTGAGCCCTGCCACAGCAGGGTCTCGCCGGCCGGCAGGGCGGCCGGCAGGCCCGGGGCGGCCTCCCACTCGTGCTCGTGGGTCGGCTGGACGGTGGTGGCCTTCACAGCAGCGGCTCCTGGCGATCCGGCGTCGCGTACAGGGTGCCGGCGCCATAGTAGGCGGTGATCTTCTCTTCCTCGAGCAGGGTCACCTGCTCGGGCGAGCGGGTCCGCGGCACGTCGGCGAACTGTGCCGAGAGCAGCGCGTGGACATGGACGCCATCGCGCTTGACACGCGAGAAGGTCATGGGCAGCAGCACGCGCTGACCGGAGCCTGCGAGTTCCACCTCGAGGTAGCGGAACAGCATTTCCATGCGGTCGATCCAGAGATCGACCACCTTGCCGGCCACCTGATGATCGGCACCGCGCACCGGCAGTCCGCGCGGATCGGTGTCCCTGGCCGCGACGCCATGCGCCGGGGCGACCCGCAGCGGAACGATCTTGGGCTGCCCGTGGAGATCGGCATCGGGGACATCGGCGCGCATGGCCCAGGCCCCCGGCCCGACACCCGCGAGCAGCGGATTGCCGACCGGCTCCAGCGGCGCGCCGTTCCATTTGTGGACCGGTGTGCCCTGGTACTCACCGTCGGGACGGTTGAGATCAGGCGAGAGGTGCACGTGGCCGTCCGCGGTCTTGAAGGTCGCGGGGGCCGGCACGGGTGGCCAGCCCTCCACCTTGGGACCGTCCGGTCGACCCGGATCCATGGGATAGCCCTCGCGGTGGTTCTCGCGTACGAGGTAGTAGATCAGCCCAGCGAAGAACACCCAGAACATGTAGAGGACGATCTGGGCGACGTCCACGTACTGGGTAATGGCTCCTGTTTCCATAGGTCAGCTCCTTGGTAAATGCATCAACCCGATCAACCCGGTAACTCGGCCAGGCCAAGTCTCACCATGGCCTGGGGTTTCTCCTTGCGGCTGCTGCGCAACAGCGGCCCCAGGGCGATCAACACCACGAACAGGAGATAGATCTCCAGGTGGTACACAAAGCTGTAGCCGGTGACCGGGGTGTTGAGCACCTCGCCCAGGCGGCCGGACAAGGCCAGGCCGGACACCGCGTCACGCAGCGCTCCGCCGAGGGCCATGGCCACACCGGTGGCCGTGGCCTGCACGGCACCCCAGGCACCCAGCACCAGTCCGCTGAGGCGGGGGTTCGAGAAAGACATGGCCGTCACCAGCATGCCGACCGAGAACAGGCCCGAACCGAAGCCGATTAGGAACACCCCGGTGCGGAACAGCGGGATGGACGCCAGGGGGGCGGCAAAGATCACCATCGCGAAGGCGGGCAGGCCCAGCAGCACGCCGAGGCTGGCGAGGCGGCAGGCATGCCAGCCCGATGCGAGCCAGCGCGAGGACAGAGCAAAGGCCAGCATGGAGCCGCCCGCGCCCAGGGCCGTGAGGCTGCTGGTCTCGCCCACCCCCAGGCCCAGGATCTCGGCCCCATAGGGCTCGAGCACGATGTCCTGCATGCTGAAGGCCAGCGAGCCGAGGGCCACGGTCCAGAGGAAGCGGCGCATGCGCGGCAGCGCCATCAGCTCGCGCCAGCTGGCGCTGAAGCCGCCGACAGCGCGCGCGCCGCGCTTGCCCTGGCGGGCCTCCTGCTTCCACATCGAGACCAGGTTGACCACGGCCACGAACACCGCCGCGCCCTGGATCACCTGGATCAGCCGCTTGGGGCTGAAGTCGGCCAGCAGCAGACCGAAGATCACGCTGCTGCCGATCATGCCCAGCAGCAGCATGCTGTAGAGCAGGGCCACCACGCGCGGGCGCTTGTCTTCGGTGGCCAGGTCATTGGCCAGGGCGATGCCGGCCGTCTGCGTGACCTGCAGGCCGGCTCCAATGAGGACGAAGGCCAGGCCGGCCCCGAGCTGACCCGCCCACACCGTCTTCTCGGCGGCCTCGGACAACAGCAGCAGGGAGAAAGGCATCATCGCCAGACCGCCGAACAGCAAGAGGGTGCCGGTCCAGAGGTAGGGGATGCGGCGCAGGCCCAGCGCGGAGGGGTGCGTGTCGCTGCGATACCCGATCAGGGCCCGCAGCGGTGCGAACACCATCGGAATCGCCACCGCCAGCGCCACCCACCAGGTCGGCACCTGCAGCTCGACGATCATGACCCGGTTGAGGGTGCCCACCATCAGCGCCACCACCATGCCGATCACCACCTGGAACAGCGACAGGCGCAGCAGGCGCGCCATCGGCAGCTCGGGCGAGGCCGCGTCGGCAAACGGCATGAAGCGCGTGCCGTAGGCGGTCAGCCAGCGGGGCATGGGCAGGCGCAGCTTCATGAGCGGGTCCACTCCCAGGCTTGTGAGGTGTAGAAGCCGCTGGCCACGCGCTGCATGCGCCCGTCCTGCCAGCCTTGCAGACCGCTGTGGTCCTGCAGCTGCCGCTGCAGCGCGGCATGGGCCACGGGCGAGAGCGAGGGCGAGCGGTCGCTGCGCGGGAACAGGCGGCCGACGCCGTGCATCAGCGCCAGCAGCGGGGTGCGCGGCGCGAAGGTGAAGACCATGGAGCGGCGCACGCGCGGCGCCAGACCGGCCAGGGCCTCGGCGATCTGCGCACAGTCGTAGTGGATCAGCGAGTCCATGCACACGACGTGATCGAAGTGCCCGAGGTCCGGGCTCAGCATGTCACCGGACAGGAAGGTGACCGAACCGGGCAGCCGGGGATGCTCGGCCGCCATGCGCTCGGCCGCCAGCTTGACCAGCGTGGGTGAAAGGTCGATGGCCACCACATCGGCGCCGCGCAGGGCCGCCTGCAGCGCCAGCGCGCCGGTGCCGCAGCCGGCATCGAGCAGGCGCAGGCCGCGCAGGTCCTGCGGCAGCCAGGACATGAGCGTGGTCCGCATGGTGTCGCGCCCGGCGCGCACGGTGGCGCGGATGCGCCCCACCGGCTCGTTGGAGGTCAGGCGGGCCCAGGCATCGGCCGCGGTGCGATCGAAATAGTGTTCGATCTGGCTGCGGCGCTGTTCGTAGGCGGTGGTGCTGTCCATGGCGTGGGGCTTTCAATCGAAACCGAGCAGATCGAAGATGTCGCGGTCCTTCATGGGGATCGCGGGCAGCGGGTCGGAGCCCACCCACAGGGCGGCCGCCAGGCGCATGTACTCGTCCTGCACCGCCTTGACCGCCGGGGTGGGGTCGAGTTCGAACAGGGTGCACTTCTTGAGCCGGCTGCGGCGGATCTCGTCGAGCATGGGGAAGTGCGCCATGGTCTTGAGGCCGACCGCCGCGTTGAACTTGTCGACCTGGTCGGTCTCGTCGCTGCGGTTGACGATCACGCCACCCAGGCGCACGTTGTAGTTCTTGGCCTTGGCCCCGATGGCCTGCACGATGCGGTTCATCGCGAAGATCGAGTCGAAGTCGTTGGCCGTGACGATCAGCGCCCGGTCGGCATGCTGCAGCGGGGCGGCAAAGCCGCCGCAGACCACATCGCCGAGCACGTCGAAGATCACCACGTCGGTGTCTTCCAGCAGATGGTGTTCCTTGAGCAGCTTGACCGTCTGGCCCACCACGTAGCCGCCGCAGCCGGTGCCGGCAGGCGGGCCACCGGCTTCCACGCACATCACGCCGTTGTAGCCCTTGAAGACAAAGTCGTCGAGGCGCAGTTCCTCGGCATGGAAGTCCACGGTCTCGAGCGCGTCGATCACCGTGGGCATGAGCTTCTTGGTCAGGGTGAAGGTCGAGTCGTGCTTGGGATCGCAGCCGATCTGCAACACGCGCTTGCCCATCAGGCTGAAGGCGACCGACAGGTTGGAGGAGGTGGTGCTCTTGCCGATGCCGCCCTTGCCATAGACCGCAAACACCTTGGCGGTGCCGATCTTGACGCTGGGATCCATCTGGAACTGCACACTGCCCTCCCCGTCGCCCTTGGGCGCCCGGCGGATCTCCTGGACCGGGATGCTGGTGGTTTCAATCATGCTGGGAGTCCTTCCTGTATGCCTTCAAGGCGGTCTTCAAGTTCTTCGCCGGCACGCACCAGGGCGGTGAGGGTCGCGGCGTCGGGTTTCCAGTACTGGCGGCGGTTGGCCTCCAGCAGACGGTTGGCAACCTTGGCCGAAGCGGTGGGATTGAGTTCGGCCATGCGCTGGCGCATGGCGGGGTCGAGCACGAAGGTTTGCGCCAGCTGCTGGTAGACCCAGGGCTGGACCTGGCCGGTGGTGGCCGACCAGCCCATGGTGTTGGTCAGGTGGGCTTCGATCTGGCGCACGCCCTCGTAGCCGTGCTGCAGCATGCTTTCGTGCCACTTGGGGTTGAGCATGCGGCTGCGGGTTTCCAGCGCGACCTGCTCGGTCAGGGTGCGCACCACACCCTCGCCCTGCGTCTGGTCACCGATGAAAACAGGCGGGGCTTCGGCGGCATTGCCGTCGCGCTGGTGCTTGGCCTGCAACACGGCGCGGCTGATGCCGCCCAGTGTGTCGAAGTAGGTGTCGATGCTGGTCACGCCCAGCTCCACCGAGTCGAGGTTCTGGTAGGTCAGCGAGACGCTGGCCAGGGCGCTTTGCAGCACGGCCGTGTTGCGCACCGGGCGGCCTTCGCGGCCGTAGGCAAAACCCTTGCGCTGCGTGAAGGCGTCACCGAGTTCGTCTTCGTTCTCCCAGCAGCTGCCGTCGATCAGGTGGTTGATGTTGGCGCCGTAGGCCCCTTCGGTGTTGCCGAAGACGCGCAGCGAGGCGCATTCCAGATCGCTGCCCGGGTGCTCGGCCAGGAAGGCCTGCGCATGCTTGCGGATGAAGTTCTGCTCGGGCGGCTCGTCGGCACCGGCGGCCAGGAAGGCGGCCTCGGCCAGCAGGCGGATCTGCATGGGCAGCAGGTCGCGGAAGATGCCCGAGAGGGACAGGACCACGTCGATGCGCGGGCGCCCCAGCGTCTCCAGCGGCATCAGGCTGGCGCCCGCGAGCCGGCCGTAGCTGTCAAAGCGCGGCGTGGCCCCCATCAGCGCCAGGGCCTGGGCCAGCGGCCCGCCTTCGGTCTTCAGGTTGTCGGTGCCCCACAGCACCATGGCCACGGTCTCGGGCAGGGCCTGCTGGTCCTGCGCATAACGCGCCAGCAGTTTCTCGGCCTGGCGCCGGCCGTCGAGCACGGCAAAGGCCGAGGGCATGCGGAAGGGATCGAGCCCGTGCAGATTGCGGCCGGTGGGCAGCACCGCCGGGTTGCGGATCAGGTCACCGCCGGGGGCGGGCGGCAGGTAACGGCCGTCGAGCGCGCGCATCAGACCCTGCAGCTCGTGGTCCTCGCCGAGCAGGCGGTTGGTGCGCACCAGCTGGCGCAGCGATTCGGTGTGCACGGCGTCCTGGGCCCCGGCCTTCTTGCTCAGCGCGGCCTCGGAGTCACCGTCGACCAGGGCCTCCATCAGGCCGCTGTGGTTCAGGCCCATGGCGTCGGCCATGACCTGCAGGGTCTGCAGGCGCTGGTTGCGGGTGGGCGCCTGGCCGATGATGTGCAGGCCTTCGGGGATCAGCGCGTATTCGAGTTCCAGCAGCTGGTTCTGCAGCTGCTCGATCCAGGCGGTCGGATCGGCGGGCAGGCAGTCCGGCACGGTCAGATCGATGCTTTGCGCCTGGCGGTGGATCATGGCGCTCAGGTCGGCGCGTTCGGCGGCCTGGTCCGGACCCATCTGCTGCCAGCGCTCAATCGTCTGCTGCAGCTGCACCAGCTCCTTGTACAGGCCGGAATGCGTCAGCGAAGGCGTGAGGTAGCTCACCAGCGTGGCCGCGCCGCGGCGCTTGGCCAGCGCACCCTCGGAGGGGTTGTTGGCGGCGTAGAGGTAGATGTTGGGCAGGGCGCCGATCAGGCGGTCCGGCCAGCACTGGCCCGACAGGCCAGTCTGCTTGCCCGGCATGAATTCCAGCGCACCGTGGGTGCCGAAGTGCAGCACCGCGTCGGCCGCGTAGTCTTCGCGCAGATAGCGGTAGAAGGCGCTGAACGCATGGGTCGGGGCGCAACCGGTCTCGAACAGCAGGCGCATGGGATCGCCCTCGTAGCCGAAGCCGGGCTGCACGGTGACGATGACCTGGCCGAAGGCCGCGCCCAGGATGAAGAGGGACTGGCCGTTCGTCAGCTGCTTGCCCGGGGCCGGGCCCCATTGCGCCTCGATCTCCTGGAGCCAGCGCTCGTCGCGCACATGCTCGGCGGTGGGGATGGTGTGCAGCACATTGGCCTGCGCGCCATAGGTGGCGGCATTGCCTTGCAGCAGGCGGCTGCGCAGATCGTCCACGCTGTCCGGCAGCTCGACCGTGTAGCCCTCTTTCGACAGGCGTTGCAGGGTGTTGAACAGCGACTGGAACACCGACAGATAGGCCGCGGTGCCCACACTGCCGGCGTTGGGCGGGAAGTTGAACAGCACGATGGCCAGCTTGCGCTCGCCGTGCGGCTTGGTGCGCAGGCGCACCAGGCGCTCCACCCGCGTGCTGAGCATGTCGGTGCGCTCGCTGCAGGTGAACATCTGCTGGTTGCGCTTGCCCTCGGGGAAGGTGCAGTGCTTCTCGCAGCCCGTGCAGGTCTGGCCAGCGGCGCCGGGGCGTCCGCCATAGACCATGGGCAGGATGGAGCCGTCGAGCTCGGGGATGGCCACCATGATGGTGCTCTCCACCGGCAGCAGGCCGCGGTCCGAGTCGCCCCATTGCTGGATCGACTGGAACTCCAGCGGATGGGCCGCGATGTAGGGCACATCGAGTTCGCCCAGCGCGGTCTGCGCGGCGTCGGCGTCGTTGTAGGCCGGGCCACCCACCAGGGAGAAGCCGGTGAGCGAGACCAGGGCATGGATGCGGACCTGGCCGTCCTGCTTGAAGTAGCGGTCGATGGCCGGGCGCGCGTCCAGGCCGCTGGCGAAGGCCGCGATCACGCGCAGGCCGCGCGCCTGCAGCGAGGTGATGACGGCGTCGTAATGCGCCGTGTTGCCCGCCAGCAGATAGGAGCGCAGCAGCAGCAGGCCCACGGTGGGCTGGTCCTTGCGGCCCTGCAGGGGCAGATCGCCCAGCGCTTCGCTGATGCGGTTCTTCATGGCCGGGTGGTAGACACCCACCTCGGGGTACTCAATCGGTTCTTCACGCACGGCCAGCGCGCGCAGGCCCTCACGCGGACCCTGGGCATAGCGCTGCACCAGGGTGCGCACCATGTGTTCGATGTTGTGCTCCGAGCCGGCCAGCCAGTAGCGCATGGTCAGGAAGTACAGGCGCAGGTCCTGCGCCGTGCCGGGGATGAAGCGCAGCAGCTTGGGCAGGCGGCGCAGCATGGCCATCTGGCGGGAACCGGCGCTCGATGAGCCCCCCTTGGCATCGTCGCCCGCACCCTTCTTGCTGGCGCTGGGGCGCAGCTTCTTGAGCAGGGCGATCAGGCCGCCCGATTCGCGGCCCATGACCAGCTTGCCCATGCGGGTGAGCTGCGTGACCTGGGGTGCCGACATGATGCAGACCATGGCATCGCAGTGTTCGCGCCGCGCCCGCAGGGCATCGAGCACTGGCAGGAAATGATCTTCCATGAACAGCATGGTGACGATCACCAGATCGGCCTGCGCCACCGCCGTCAGGCAGGCAGCCAGGGCGGGCGGGCTGTCGCGCCAGGTGCTGGCGCAATGGGTCTCCAGCTGCAGGCCCGGCATCTGCCGCGCCAGCTGCTGCGCCACGTTGTCCGTGCTGCTGCTCAGGTGCCCGTCCATGGTCAGCAGCACCACGCTCATGCGCGGCGTGGCGGGGCTGGCCGGCTTAGCGGCTGAAGTGGGCCTTGGCATCGTAGAGGGTCTCCACCGTGATGGTCGGCAGGCCCTGGTCGAGGGCATAGCGTTCGGTGTTGCGACGGGCCTTGCCGCGCACGAAGAAAGGAATCTTGCCGAGCTCTTTCTCGGCCTCGGGGCTCCAGCAGGCGGCTCCAGCAGCCACCGTGATGGGCGCGGCAGCCACCGGCATGGCCGGGGGCTCGCCCACCGTGGCCGGTGCTGCGGTCGGGCGGGTGCTGCCCAGATGGGAAGGCGCCGCGCCGGCGTGGAACTCGAAGTCCTGGCGGAACATGCCCAGCAGGTGTTCTTCCAGGCCCATCATCAGCGGGTGGACCCAGGTGTCGAAGAGCACGTTGGCGCCTTCAAAGCCCATCTGCGGGGCATAGCGCGCCGGGTAGTCCTGCACATGCACCGGCGCCGAGATCACGGCGCAGGGGATGCCGTGGCGCTTGGCGATGTGGCGCTCCATCTGCGTGCCCAGGATCAGCTCGGGTTGCAGGGCGGTGATCTGCGCCTCGACTTCCAGGTAGTCGTCGGTGATCAGGGCCTCCACGCCATATTGCTTGGCGCAGTCGCGCACCTCGCGGGCGAACTCGCGGCTGTAGGTACCCAGGCCGACGACTTCAAAGCCCATCTCCTGGCTGGCGATGCGTGCGCTGGCCACCACATGGGTGGCGTCGCCAAAGATGAAGACCCGCTTGTCGGTCAGGTAGGTCGAGTCGACCGAGCGGGCGTACCAGCCGGCGCGCGCGCCGACCGGGTCCTGCGCCGGCACGGGCAGACCGGCCAGGGCGCAGACCTCGGCGATGAAGTCGCGCGTGGCATGCAGGCCCAGCGGTACGGTCCTGGTGTGGGGCTGGCCGAACTGGCGCTGCAGCCATTGCGCGGCGGCCAGACCGAGTTCGGGGTAAAGCACCACGTTGAAGTCGGCGTCGGCCAGCTGGCGGATGTCGGCCACGCAGGCGTCCAGCGGGGCGACCACGGCCACGTCGATGCCCAGGCGCTGCAGCAGCTGCGTGATTTCCTGCACATCGTCGCGATGGCGAAAGCCCAGCGCGCTGGGGCCCAGCAGATTGCAGCGGGGACGTCGGCCGGCGATCTTCTCGCCGGGCGCCTGCACCAGATGGCGGCACAGCTGGTAGAAGGTTTCGCTGGCGCCCCAGTTTTCCTTGCGCTGGTAGGACGGCAGTTCCAGCGCGATCACCGGCACCGGCAGCTTCAGGGCCTGGGCCAGGCCGCCCGGGTCGTCCTGGATCAGCTCGGCGGTGCAGGACGAGCCCACCAGCAGAGCGGCCGGTTGGTGCCGCTCCATGGCCTTGCGGGCCGCGTCCTTGAAGAGTTCGGCGGTGTCGCCGCCCAGGTCGCGCGCCTGGAAGGTGGTGTAGGTCACGGGCGGGCGCTGCGAGCGGCGCTCGATCATCGTGAACAGCAGGTCGGCGTAGGTGTCGCCCTGCGGGGCATGCAGCACGTAGTGGACATCGCGCATCGCCGTGGCGATGCGCATCGCGCCGACGTGGGGCGGTCCTTCGTAGGTCCAGAGCGTGAGCTGCATGGTCAGGTCCTAGGCGGCGAGCTTGTCGCGCCGCTTGAGCGGGCGGCTGAACAGACCGGCCAGATCGGCGGCCTGCTCATAGCCCTGGATCGGGGTGAAGACCAGCTCGATGGCCCACTTGGTGGTGATGCCCTGCGCCTCCAGCGGGTTGGCCAGGCCCAGGCCGCAGACCACGATGTCGGGGGCGTCGGCCAGGCAGCGGTCGAGCTGCAGGTCCACGTCCTGCCCTTCGCTGATGCGCGTGCCTGCGGGCAGCCAGGCCAGTTCGGGCGCCATGTGCTGGCGGTGCAGGTAGGGCGTGCCCACCTCCACCAGCTCCATGCCCAGTTCGCGGTGGACAAAACGCGCCAGCGGGATCTCCAGCTGCGAATCGGGGAAGAAGAAGATGCGCTGGCCCTGCAGGCGCTGGCGTGCGGCACCCAGCGATTTTTCGGCGCGCTGGCGGGCGGCTTGCGTGGCCTGCTCGAAGACCTCGGGCATCACGCCGAAAGCCGTGGCGGCGGCCTGCAGCCAGGCGGTGGTGCCTTCCACGCCCAGCGGAAACGGGGCGGGAAGATGCTGTGCGCCGCGCGCCTGCAACGCCCGGGCCGTGTCGGCCAGGAAGGGCTGGGCCAGCAGGAAACGCGTGTTGGCACCCACCGCCGGCATGTCCTGGCTGCGCCGCGGCGGGAAGAAGCTTACGGTGAGGCCCATGCGCTGCAGCAGGCCGCGCAGCTGGTCCTCGACCACATCGGCCAGCGTGCCCACCACCATCAGGTCGGGACTGGTGTGCGCCGCAGGCGTGGCAGGCAGGCCCGGCACCAGGGCGGCGAGGCAGGCGTCTTCGCCCTGGGTGAAGGTGGTCTCGATGCCGCTGCCGGAGTAATTGAGCACGCGCACGGCCGGGTGATGGCGCTGGTTCTGCCGCTCGGCGGCGCGCGACAGATCGAGCTTGATGACTTCCGAGGGGCAGGAGCCCACGAGGAACAGCAGGCGGATGTCGGGGCGGCGCGCCAGCAGCTGCTCGACCACGCGGTCGAGCTCGGTGTGCACATCGGCCAGGCCGGCCAGATCGCGCTCGTCGATGATGGCCGTGCCGAAACGGGGCTCGGCGAAGATCATGACGCCGGCGGCCGACTGGATGAGGTGGGCACAGGTGCGCGAGCCCACCACCAGGAAGAAGGCGTCCTGGATCTTGCGGTGCAGCCAGATGATGCCGGTCAGGCCGCAGAAGACCTCGCGCTGGCCGCGTTGCACCAGGGGCTGTACATCGGTGCAGCCGGCGGAAGGCTCAGAGCGGATCGGGATCACGGGGCTCATGGGCTCACCTGGGCACCCGCGGCGGGGGCATGGAAGGGTTGTTTTTGCAGGCGCGCCATGCGCAGCTTGCGGATGTACTGGGCGGCATTGATGCCGTAAGTCACGTAGGCCGCCAGGGCCAGCAGCAGCTGGTCTGTGGCGCTCCAGAGGCCTTGCCACCAGACCCAGAGGTAGGCGGTGTGCAGGGCCAGCACTCCCATGCTCACCACGTCTTCCCAGAAGAAGGCCGGGGCAAAGAGGTATTTGCCGAACACCACTTTTTCCCAGATGGAGCCCGTGACCATGATGGCGTACAGCACCCCGGTCTTGAGCACCACGGAGGCCAGGGCCCAGTCGGTATGCTCGCCCGTCTGCAGGCTGCGGACCACCAGATAGAGGCTGACGAGGAAAATCAGGAACTGCACCGGCGCCAGCACCCCTTGCACCAGGGTCCATCCGCTCGCATCACGCCGGGCGCGTTGCGCTGGCGTGTACAGAAGCGGTGGACTGGCTGGAGACATCTGGAACCCTCGTCGGCTGGTGACTTGGATTCACTTTAGGTCTCGGATTTGATTGTGTCAACTGAAATTGACAATAAATTATTAACGCAGGGTTTACACCTATCGCAATCCGGCCAGATCGAATCACACTGAACCCGTGGCTGGTTGCCGCTTCGAAATGAAGCCATGGCCAGACACAAGGGTTGCGACGAGCGCGCCGACGTGTTGGAACTTGCCGCTGGTGTATTCCACTGAAGATCGGTGCCTGCCATGCCGCAATTCCAGTTTGAACATCCCTGCTACCAGCCTCCCGAGGTTCGGGAGCCCTCCCAGTCTGCCATCGCCCTGCGGGCCCCGGTCGGTCCGCGACTGGTGGGCGGGACTTCCTTCGACAGCAAGCCGGACCTGGAACCGGCGCAGATCCAGGCCCTGGCCCTGGCCTGCCTGGAGAGCGTGGATGCGGCACGCCAGGTGATCTTCGGCTGGCAGCGCCAGGGGCACACCCTGGCGGTCATCTACACCCGGGGCATCACGCCCTGCGCGCGCCTGCTGGGGGACTGGTGGTGCGCCGACCGGCTCGACTTCGCCCTGACCACCATCGCCAGCACCCACCTGCAGCGCCTGCTGCACGAATTCAGCGCCGAGTTCCTGCGGGAAGCCCCCGCCGAGCCCCAGGGCCTGAGCCTGCTGCTGCTCACCGAACCGGGCGCGCAGCACAGCCTGGGCCTGTTCATGCTGGGCGAGTTCTTCCGGCGCGCCGGCTGGACCGTGACCCTGGGGGTGCCACCGGATGTGACCGAGTTCAAGCGCCTGTTCCGGGCCGAGTGGTTCGACGCCATTGGCGTCAGCATCAGCACTGACCGCCATCTGGCGACACTGGAAAAGCTGCTGCCCCAGCTCAAGGCCACCTCGGTCAACCTGGACATGCAGATCTTCGTGGGCGGCCCGATGGTCCTGTCGGCGCCAGAACGCCTGGACTGGCGCTGCGCCGAAGTGCTGGCCGGGGACGCCCCCGACACGGTGCGGCAGGTGACCGAGAGCATGGCCAGCCGCGTCGTCTGACACAGGCCTGCAAACATACCCGGAGACAGTGGCATGGCACCGACAGCACCCCGGCCCCCGCGGTTTCCCTAGGCCCAGGCCCCATTTCGAGCACACTATAATCAATTGTCTAGGACAAAATGTAATGTCAACTTGTCCCTAAATAAAACGTTTGATTGACAGTATGCAACTCCCTCCGCTTGACTCCTCCACCTTCAGCCAGCTTCTGGGTGTGGTGTCCGACCTCACCCTGGTGATGGACTCGGCCGGAGTGATCGAGGACGTGTCCACCGCGCGTGCCACGCTGGCGGCCTCGGGCTGTCAGGCCTGGGTCGGACGCCCCTGGCTGGAGACCGTGACCACCGAAAGCCGGATCAAGGTCCAGGAGCTGCTGCAGACCTCGGACGCCCCCGAGACGATGCGCTGGCGCCATATCAACCACCCCTCCCCCATGGGCAACGACATCGCGCTGCAGTACGTGGTCCTGCCCCTGGGGAATGGCAAGATCCTGGCCATCGGGCGCGACCTCGAAGCCCAGGCCGAGCTGCAACGCCGCCTGGTCGAAACGCAGCAGTCGATGGAGCGGGACTATCTGCGCCTGCGCCAGATCGAGGCCCGCTACCGGGTCCTGTTCGATACCTCTGCGGAAGCAGTCCTGCTGGTCGACGCCGGCTCGCAGCGCGTGCTCGAGGCCAACGTGGGCGCGCAGTCCCTGCTCAAGGATGCCGGCAAGCGCCTGGTCGGGCGGGACATCCGCGAATGCTTCGAAAGCGAGAGCCAGGGCGAAGTGCAGTCCCTGCTGCGCATGGCCCTGGCCACCGGGCGCATCGAGATGTGCGCCGCCCGCGTGGCGGGTGTCTCTGCGCCGCTGACCGTGTCGGCCACGGTGTTTCGCCAGGAAGGCGGGGCGCAGTTCCTGGTCCGGCTGGTCAGCCGGGAAGCAGTGGTCGAGCCTCACCATGACAACGGGACCTCGCTCGCCCTGGTCGAGGCCATGGAGCACTTCCCCGATGGCTGGCTGCTGACCGACACCGCGGGCGTGATCAAGAACGTCAATGAAGAGACCATGGCCCTGATGGGCCTGACGGCCGCGTCCCAGATCGTGGGCCAGAGCATGGAGCGCTGGCTGCAACGCGGTGCGGTGGACTGGGGTGTGCTCAACACCAGCCTGCGCCAGCAGCTGCCAGTGCGCAGTTTCGCGACCGAGGTGCGCACGCTCTCGGGCCTGACCCTGCCGGTCGACGTCTCGGCCGTCTACCTGTCGCGACCGGAACCGACCTACGCCTTCTTCGTGCGCGACCTGAACCGGCGCCCCAGCGGCGTCGTGGCCGGCGCGACCGGCCCAGCCCACCCGTTTGCCGAACTCTCGCAGCTGGTGGGCCGCCGGCCCATCAAGGACATCGTCGGCGAGACCGTCGACACCATCGAACGCATGTGCATCGAATCGGCGCTGGAACTGACCCACAACAACCGCGCCTCCGCGGCGGAAATGCTGGGTCTGTCGCGCCAGAGCCTGTACGTGAAGCTGCGCCGCTACGGGATCGTGGCGGACGCGGAAACGGAAACCAGCTGAATTTCTCGCTGGGTTGACACTTAGTGTCAATATCGATTGACAATTTCGAATCTGTCTCCACAATGGAGACATGAGCAGCCCGCCTCTCATCCTCACGCCTCCCCTGCAACGGCCCGCGCTGCGGACGGTGGCCGAGCTGCTCAAGCCCATCACCTGGTTTCCGCCCATGTGGGCCTTCGCCTGCGGGGTGGTGGCGTCGGGGCAGAGCCTGTCGGCCCACTGGGGGCTGATCCTGCTGGGCCTGGTACTCACGGGGCCGCTGGTGTGCGCCAGCAGCCAGGCCGTCAACGACTGGTTCGACCGTCATGTCGATGCCATCAACGAACCCCAGCGCCCGATTCCCTCGGGGCGCATGCCTGGCCGCTGGGGCCTGGGCATCGCCATCGCCTGGACGCTGCTGTCCCTGCTGTGGGCGACGCTCATGGGGCCCTGGGGCTTCGCGGCCTGCGCCCTGGCGATCGTGCTTTCCTGGGCCTACAGCGCCCCGCCGGTGCGCCTCAAGGCCAACGGCTGGTGGGGCAACGCGGCCTGCGCGCTGAGCTATGAGGGCCTGGCCTGGATCACCGGCACGGCCGTGATGCTGGGCGGCGCCTGGCCGGGCCAGCCCTCCCTCCTGCTGGCGCTGCTCTACAGCGTCGGGGCGCACGGCATCATGACCCTCAACGACTTCAAGGCCATCGAGGGCGACCAGCGCATGGGCGTGGCATCGCTGCCGGTGCAGCTGGGCGCGAAGAACGCGGCCCTGGTGGCCTGTCTCTTCATGTGGCTGCCGCAGCTCGCGGTGAGCGCCCTGCTGCTGGCCTGGCAGCTGCCGTGGCACGCCACGGCGGTGCTGGCGCTGAGCCTGCTGCAATGGCCCCTGATGTTCCGCTTCCTGCAGCAGCCGGTCGAGCGTGCCCTGAGCGTGAGCGCCTTCGGCGTGCCGCTGTTTGTCAGCGGCATGATGGTCAGCGCCTGGGGACTGCGGCAGCTGCAAACCCTGGGGGCCGCATGAAGCCACCCCGTTTTGGCTGGCTCGAGATCATCCGGCTGGGCCTGATCCAGGCCTGCCTGGGGGCCGTCGTGGTGGTAACCACCTCCACCCTCAACCGCATCATGGTCGTGGAACTGGCCCTGCCGGCCCTGCTGCCCGGCTTTCTGGTGGCCTGGCATTACGCCGTGCAGATCATGCGTCCCCGCATGGGCTTCGGCGCCGACCAGGGACGGCGTTGCACGCCCTGGATGATGGGCGGCATGCTGGTGCTGGGCCTGGGCGGCGTGCTGGCCGCCGCGGCCGTGGTCTGGATGCAGTCCGAACCCTTGCACGGTGCTTTGCTGGCCTGGCTGGCCTTCAGCCTGATTGGCGTGGGTGTCAGTGCCTGCGGCACCTCGCTGCTCACGCTGATGGCCAAACAGGTCCCCGACGACCGTCGCGCACCGGCGGCCACCGCGGTGTGGATGATGATGATCGTGGGCTTTGTGGTCACGGCCGGCGTGGTCGGCAAGTTGATCGATCCCTACAGCCCCCAGGTGCTGCTGAAGGTGTCGGCCGGCCTGAGTCTCGTCACCACGCTGCTGACCGCTGTCTGCCTCTGGGGTCTGGAGAAGCGCCCGGCGCGCACCGCCCTCGCCGAGCCCGTGGACACGGCCGGCGCGCCCCTGCCGAGGCCGCGTTTCAAGCAGGCCCTGCGCGAGGTCTGGTCCGATCCCAAGGCGCGCACCTTCACCGTCTTCGTGTTCATGTCCATGCTGGCCTACAACGCGCAGGACCTGATCCTGGAGCCCTTCGCCGGTGCGGTGCATGGCCTGACACCGGGGCAGACCACGCAGTTGTCGGGCTGGCATCACCTTGGGGTGCTGGTCGGCATGCTGGCCGTGGCCGCTGCCGGCTCACGCTGGGCACGCGGGCGCTGGGGCTCGGTGCAGGCCTGGATGGTCGGCGGTTGCCTGGCCTCGGCCCTGGCCACCGTGGGCCTGTGCAGCGCCGCCCTGTCCAGCCACTGGCCCTTGCAGGCCAATGTGGTGCTGCTGGGTGTGGCCAACGGCGCGTTCTCGATTGCGGCCATCGCCACCATGATGCGTCTGGCTGGTGAAGGCGGGGCGGGGCGCGAAGGCACACGCATGGGCCTGTGGGGTGCAGCACAAGCCATGGCCTTTGGTCTGGGCGGCCTGCTGGGCACCGCCGCCAGCGACCTGGCCCACGTCCTGCTGGGCGAGCACCGCACGGCCTACGCCGCGGTCTTCGGCCTGCAGGCCTGCATGTTTGCCGTGTCCGCCGCCGTGGCGTCGCGGCTGCGCAGCCCTGCTGCAGCCGATCGGGCGCGGCTTTACGACACGTCCTCTTTCCTGAAAGGCAGGTCGACCTCATGAATCAGACAGATTACGACGTGGTCGTGGTGGGCGGGGGACCTTCCGGGGCCACCGCCGCCCATGACCTGGTGCGCCAGGGATGGCGTGTGCTGCTGCTCGACCGCCAGGGCCGGGCCAAGCCCTGTGGCGGCGCGATCCCGCCGCGGCTGATCCAGGACTTCGAGATCCCCGATCACCTGCTGGTGGCCAAGGTCCGCTGCGCCCGCATGATCTCACCGGCCAACAACCGGGTCGACATCCCCATCGACGATGGTTTCGTCGGCATGGTGGACCGCAGCGATTTCGACGAATTCCTGCGCGCGCGCGCAGCGCAATCCGGTGCGGTCCGCTGCCAGGCCATCTTTGACAAGGTGCAGCACGACGACAGCGGAACCCTGTGGGTGCACTACACGCCGGTCACGCCGAGGGAGCATGCCGCCGCACAGCATGCGTCACCCGTCAAGGTGAGTACGCGCATGGTGGTGGGAGCCGATGGCGCCCGCTCGGAAGTGGCGCGGCAGCAGATTCCCAGATCGGACCGCACCAAGTACGTGTTCGCCTACCACGAGATCATCGAGGCGCCGCTGCGCAAGCCGGGCCACGATGCAGCGCGCTGCGATGTGTACTACCAGGGCGAGGTGTCCCCCGATTTCTACGGCTGGGTGTTCCCGCACGGCAAGACCATGAGCGTGGGCACGGGCAGCGCCGACAAGGGCTTTTCCCTGCGCAGCGCCACGGCCCATCTGCGCGATATCGCCGGCCTGAGCGAGGAGGCGACCTTTCGCCGCGAAGGCGCACCGATTCCGCTCAAGCCCCTGCCCCAATGGGACAACGGCCGCGACGTGGTCGTGGTCGGGGACGCCGCCGGTGTGGTCGCACCCTCGTCGGGCGAAGGCATCTACTACGCCATGGACTGCGCCCGCACCGTGGCGCAGGCGACGCACGAGGCCTTGCGCACCGGCAACCCGGCCTGCCTCAAGCGCGGGCGCCAGCGCTTCATGAAGCGGCACGGCCGGGTCTTCTGGATCCTCGGCGTGATGCAATACTTCTGGTACCGGAACGACCGCAGGCGCGAGAAGTTCGTCAAGATCTGCGAAGACCGCGACGTGCAGCGCCTGACCTTCGAGTCCTACATGAACAAGGAACTGGCACGCAAGGACCCGATGGCCCATGTACGCATCTTCCTCAAGGACATGGCACATCTGCTGGGCCTAGCCCGGACATGAGGTACGGCGGTGGCCATGCGGCAGATCGGGTCACTGCGTGCCGACGACAATCGCGCGCATGAACAAAGCCGCCCTGATCCGTCTCGCCATCGCCTTCGCCCTGAGCTACGCCACGGCGGGCATCGGCAAGGCCCTGACCGAGCTCGGCCCCTGGTACTACAGCCTGAGCCTGCCGGACTGGAAGCCGCCGGACGTGGCCTTTGGCGTGATCTGGTCCCTCCTCTTCACGCTTGGCGCCATCAGCGGCTGGCTGGCCTGGCAGGCCGCCGACACGGCCGCACTGAGGCGCCGCGTGGCCTGGCTGTTCGGGCTCAACGCCTTGCTCAACGTCCTGTGGAGCGCGCTGTACTTCAAGCTCCAGCGTCCGGACTGGGCCCTCTACGAGGTCGGTCTGCTGTGGTTGTCCATCATCGCCCTGATCCTGGGACTCTGGCGCCTGTCCCGCTGGGCCAGCCTGCTGCTGCTGCCCTACGCCGTCTGGGTCGGGATCGCCGCAGCTCTCAACCTGGCGACCGTGCGGCTCAACGGGCCTTTCGCCTGAACGGCGGCCCCCTCACAGGGTGTCTGTACCCGACCGCAGGGGACGACCGCGGACCCGCAGGCGTTCCATGCTGACCGCCCTGGCTGCCCTCACCGCCTTGTCCTTCTGGCTGTGGACGCCCGACCTGCCACGCGCCGAGCTGGAGCAGCGCTACCTGGCCGCACCGACCGACATGGTCGAAGTCGGTGTCTGGCGTCTGCACGTCCGTGACAGCGGACCGCCGCCCGGTGCGCCCCAGTCGGTGCCCGTGCTGATGCTGCATGGCTTCGGCTCCAGCCTCCACACCTGGGACAGCTGGGCCCAGACCCTGGCCGCACAGCAACGGGTGATCCGTGTGGACCTGCCCGGCAGCGGGCTGAGCCTGCCCGACCCCGCTGCAGACTACAGCGACGCACGTGCGCTCGAGCTGTTGCTGGCCTTGATGACGCAGCTGGGCGTGGACCGCACCAGCATCGTCGGGCACTCGATGGGCGGGCGTATCGCCTGGACCTTGGCCGCACGGCACCCCGAGCGCGTGCACAAGCTGGTGCTCGTCGCCCCGGATGGCTTTGCCAGCCCGCGTTTTGACTATGGCAAGCCGGTGGACGTGCCGGCCACCTTGACCGTGATGCGTTACGTGCTGCCACGCCCGCTGCTGAAGATGAACCTGAAGGCGGCCTACGTTCGGCCCGAGGCCCTGGACGAGGACCTGGTGAGCCGCTACCACGATCTCATCCGCGCGCCGGGCGCACGGGAGGCCATGCTGGAACGCCTGCGGCAGACCGTCCTGGTCCGGCCGGAGCCCCTGCTGGGTCAGATCCGCGCGCCGACCCTACTGCTATGGGGCGAACTCGACCGCATGATCCCGATCACGAACGCCCAGGACTATGTGCAGGCCCTACCCGACAGCCGCCTGGTCCGCTTGCCCGATACCGGGCATGTCCCGCAGGAGGAAACGCCCCTGGATTCGCTTCGGCCGGTGCAGGAATTCCTCCGGGCCAAATGAGCCGCGAGGGGAACACGACACGCGTGCTGTCCTGCAGCAAAGCGCCGATGGTCGTGTTTGACCAAGACAAATGCCCGATTCAATAATTTGGAGCGCCGTGTCGCCAAGCCGTGCGCCCGTGAGTCTTATGCATTGAGGGTTTGTCACAATTGGAGCCGCCCCGGGTCCCCTGGTTAAGATGAAACTGCATCTGCCGACCGGCCTGCCATCCTGCTGGCGTCTCGACGCCCCGGTTCCCACTTCAACGATGAGGTGCAGTGCTCATGCGGCAAGGAGAAGGCATGCCTGGCTACCACAGTCTGTCTGGGACAACGCGGACCCCGGTCTCCGCGGACGCACAGGGCTATGAATGCCGCGAGTCGCTCCTGGAGGTGATCCAGAAACAGATCATCCCGCGCCTGCTGGGCTCGCAACAGTTCCTCTTCAACGCCAGCAACGCGTCCGGATACCAGGGCCAGCTCGACCTGGGCGCCGAGGTTCTGGCCTTTGCCGACCTCTGCGTGCAGCGCAAGGAGCAGGAGGCCGATGCCCTGGTGGATCGACTCATGGCCCAGGGCCTGCGGTCCGACCGGATCTTCCTCGAACTCATCACACCGGCCGCCCGGCACCTGGGCGTGCTCTGGGAACAGGACCGCTGCGACTTCACGCAGGTCACCTGCGGCCTCGCGCAGATGCACCAGATCGCCTACCGGATCGGTTATGAATTTCAGGACGGCCCCCATGTGGAGGGCGTGCACGAGCGGGTCATGCTGGCCTGCGCACCCGGCTCGCAGCATTTCCTGGGCCTGACCATCGTCGCCGACTTCTTTCGCAAGACGGGCGCCGACGTGGTGCTCGAGGTCTCCTCGACCGAAAGTGAGCTGATGCACGTGGTGGCCAACGAGTGGTTTGACGTGATCGGCCTGTCGGTGGCCATCGAGACCCAGCTGCCGGCCCTGCCCGCGCTGATCCGCAACCTTCGCAGCAGCTCGGGCAACCCCAAGGTCCGGGTGGTGCTGGGCGGCCCCATCTTCCTGATCCAGGACCTACGCCCCGAGCAGCTGGGGGCCGACGCGATCTCCACGGACGCGCGTGAAGCCGTGGTCGTGGTCAAGAATCTGGTGCGCTCGAAGCCCTGAACCCGTTCAGGCGCCACACCACTGCAGGATCTGCTGCACCGTTCCCTCCGGGTCTTCCTCGTGTGCCAGGTGTCCGAGGCCCTCGCGCACCCTTACCACCGCCTGCGGCATGCGCCGGCGGGCCTCCTCGGCCAGCTGCGGGGGAACGGCCAGGTCGCAGGCACCGATGTCCATGAACACGGGATGGCGCAGCCGGGGCAGCGCCTCCGACAGCGGCTGCAGGCGCCATTGCGCCATCATGGTCAGCACCCCGTGCAGATGGCCCGCGTCACTCAGCACGCGGACGTACAGGTCCAGGCCTTCTGCATCCAGTGTCGAGCCGGTGCTGCGGATCAATTGCGCCACGGCGTCGGGACGACTGGCCAGCCTGGCGAAGGCCCAGGCCGACAGGGGATTGAGGGCCACCACCTTGGCGGCCGGGCCGAACAGCCAGGCGGCGGACCCAGACAGCGGCAGCCAGGCCGGGTTCAGTCCGATCAGGGCCGTCTCGGCCAGGCCGGGCTCGTGCAAGGCCATGTGCGCCGCGATCGCGGCCCCCGCCGAGTGGCCCACCATGACCTGAGGCTGGAGCTTCATCTCCCGCAACAGGGCCTGCAGGCCTGCGCTCATGTCGGGCAGGGACAGCCTGGCCCGTGATCCCCGGCTGGTGAAGGCATGCCCGGGCAGGTCGGGCGCGAGCACCGTGTAGTGCCGGGCCAGGGCGGGCAGCATGCCGCGCCAGCTGAAGTTGCCCGAGCCCGTGCCATGCAGCAGCAGCATGCACGGCCCCGCCCCCAGCACCTGCACATGCCAGTCGTAACCACCCGCCGGCACAAAGCGGCTGTGCTGCGCCAGCGGCCACACGGCCTGGTGCCGGGCCCATTGCATGCCGGGATAAAAACGTTCAAACACGGGCAGCCTCAGGCCGGCGCGCCACGCAGGCCCTGCATGGCATGGGCCATGCGCTGGGCCTGCACCTGCGGCATGGGCAGGTAGCTGGCGTCCATGGCGGCGGCGAGCTGCTGTGCCTGCGGCTCGGGCTGCGGCGAGGTGTCGATCCACAGGGCGCGGTGGCCGCTCTGGCGCCACTGGCGGCCCCAGCGCAGCGCGTCGGCCTGGGCCTGGGCCCGACCGCCGATGCCCTCGAGCGTGACATTGGCCCGGCCATCGCTGAGCACCACCAGCAAGGGCGTGACGCCCTGGCGCTGCAGCAGCGCGGCCTGCTCATGGGCCATCTTGAGTGTTGACGCCAGAGGCGTGCCGCCCCCGCCGGGCAGGCCGTTCATCGCCCGTTTGGCGCGCACAAGCGAACGGGTCATGGGCAGCAACAGCTGCGCCTGGGTGCCACGAAAGGCCACGATGCACACGCTGTCGCGTCGTGCATAGGACTGCTGCAACAGGAGCTCGACGGCGCCCTTGGCCTCGGCCAGCCGTTGCAGGGCGGCCGAGCCCGAGGCATCGAGCGCCAGGATCACGCAGCTGGACGCGTGCTGCTGGTAGCGCTGCACATGGAAATCCTCGGCGCGGATGGCCAGGCGCTGGCTGGGCTCCGAACGCTGGCGCAGGCGTTGTTTCGGCGCCGCCGCGCGCAGCGTGGCC